>NZ_JAKKRO010000048.1:0-38845 GCF_025654235.1 Shewanella sp. SM32
GGCAGCTCTGAATGAGCACCCTCGTACCTTTATGGTGCGGTTTGATTTGCATCTACCACAGCTCAATTTTCGCGACTCACCAACGGTTTATGATTCAATGGTGATCAGCAAGTTCTTTAAATCTCTGAACGCTAAAATCCAGAATGATAGGCTTATCAAGGGCCGTGAGGGTAAGCGGGTGCATCCTTGTACTCTGCGTTATATTTGGGCAAGGGAGCGAGCTGATGCCGATACAGACCATTACCATATCGCTATCTTCCTCAATAATGATGCCTATAACCATCTCGGTAATTACAATCGAAGTGGACAAAACTTGAGTACTAAGATTGTTGAAGCCTGGGCCAGTGCCTTGGGATTAGATAATTACAGTACGAGGCATTTGGTGCATTTTCCTGAGGATACGCCAGTTTACTATCTCAATCGTAATTCACCGAATTATCCTCAAACCTTTGCGAGTGCTTTCTTTCGCTTGAGCTATCTGGCCAAGCTAGAGACTAAGCATTATGGCGATAGAACACGTTCATTCGGTTGTAGTCATTTATAGGCATGACTGGCTTCAAATGAAACACTTAATGGAAATCCATTAAGTGTTTCATTATTAAAATTGATTAGAGATAGATATTTGGCATATCAGCTAGTTGAATATAGAGTGAGCAGCTTTTTCCGTTGGTATTAGTCTTGTTTACTTAAGCGCCGACTCAGGGCGCTTTGGGTGATCCCGAGTAGTTTAGCGGCTGTGCTCTGGTTGTTGTTAGTGCGAATGAGCGCTTCATGGATCAGTTGCTGAGTGGTTTCGCTAATGGTGGGCAGGTTTGCCGGAAAGACAATCCGTTCACTTTGAAGTCGCTGGTGGGGTTGTTTTAACACCTCAAAAAAGGGGGCTAAAGCCAGTTCTGGGCCGTTACTGATCCCTACCGCAGTAAAGGTTAGCGCTTTTAATTCGGCAATATTGCCGGGAAAGGCATAAGCTTCTAAGCGGTGGGCTAAATCGTCAGGTATAGCGAGGTAATCTCGACCTAACTCTTGGCAGGCTAGCTCATTAAAATGCTGTAATAACAAGCCAATATCGGCGGAACGCTCCCTAAGCGGTGGCAGTTTGATCCGTTGTGGCTGCAAGCAATACAGTAGTCCGTGGGAAAATGCTTGTTGCTCGAGTTGTTCCAGTGACACAGTGGTACTAAACAGTAGTCGACACTTAAGAGCAGTTTCCCGCAAAGACCCCTGTGGAAAATAACGTTTTCGCTGACACAGTTGGGCGATCATTCTTTGGATTTCTTCACTCGCGAAGGCTAGATTCTCGAGTAGCAAAAAGCCTGTACCAGCTATATCGAGCAGGCCAGGTTGATCGGCGATTCCAAATAGTTTTTGCTCCAACATTTGTACTGGCATATCGGCCAGTGACAGTTCTAATAATGGCAACTCTGAGCACACAAGTTGTTGTAGTGCCTCGGCAAAAAGGTGTTTGCCAGTACCGATTTCCCCTTCGATTAAAATGGGCTCGTGGCTGTCGTACAAAGTAGCGGCGAAGTTGAAGCAGTCGTGCATTTTTATATCTGTGGTGAGGATTTGATTGAATGCACTTAGGTTCCTACGGTTAAAGAAGCCGTCTTTAATTTGATGGTAACGCCGCTCTAGCCCAATGACTTCCATGGCACGGCGGACACATAGGAGCAATTGATCGGTCGAACTCGTTTTGGTAATAAAATCGTAGGCACCTTGTTTCATGCATTCTACCGCAATTTCAGTTTCGTCCAGTCCTGTTAGTACGATTACCCTGACATAGGGGGTATGTTCACGAATATCCCTCAGTAGTTGCCGACCATCGAGGGCTGGCATGTTGAGATCGAGTAACACCAGCGCAATATCGAAGTCGTTGATAAGATGTAGAGCCTGACGGCTATTTTCGCAGGTATAGGTCCTAGCTTCGGGAATATGCCGATTAAGCAACATGTCTATAGTGCGTAACCAACGGGTTTCATCATCGATGGCGAGAATATTGCGACTAAGCTTCATTGCATATTCCTAATAGTATTTTCATTTCGGTTCCAATATTGGGCTGTGAGTGGATAAGCCATTGGGCACCATGTTCAACAAGTATTTTGTTGGTGGTTGAGAGTCCAAGTCCGGTGCCGCCCTGCTCGCGGCGGGTAGTGAAAAAGGGCTCGCGAATACGAGCTTGTATATGAGGTGGCATACCGCAACCATTATCTATCACCTTAAGGTATATCCGTCCCTCTTCGAGTCCGGTTTCAATCGTCAGCAGCGGATTAGCTTTGTCCATAGCTAGACAGGCATTTTGGATTAGATTAATAAGCACCAGTTGGAGCTGCAACTCGTCCCCTTTGATAGTGGGTAGTTTTGGGTGAAGCGAAAGTTGTAAGTGTAAGCGTTTAACATTGTTATGAGTTAATCGTAACGCGGTTTCGACAATGTGGTTTAGCACTACAGGCTTAATATTATTAAGGCCGTAACGAGAGAAGTGCTTGAGATCATGTATGATACAACCGATTCGCTCGGCCGATTCTTGAACTGATTGACTTGTGTAATTAAGTTCCTCTAGCCCTTGATGTAGCTGCTGCGGCTGTGTGGACGAGAGCGGCAGCGCACGCTTAAGATCATCGATAATATCCTGCATCAGGCTCATTGATTGATTGATAAGCCCTACGGGATTATTGATTTCATGGGCAATGCCCGTGGTGAGTTCCCCAAGGGAGGCGAGGCGGGTCGATAGTTCGCTTGCCTGTTTTAACTCAAAGGGTTCAGTATAGTCTTCGATAAAGAGAGCGATCATATTGCTTGAGATTAAGTGTAAGTTGAGCTTCCAGCGTTTACTGTCTAGTGAAAATTCGACTAGTTGCGAGTCTTCACCGTTAAATCCTGACTGAATGAGCTGCGTTAGTGCTACCTGTGGATGCGCCTGCTTGAGCGTATCAGGCGCTAAAATCCATTGATACTTACCGTTTTGCCAAATTTTCTGTAGATGCTGGTCGATCAGGACCACGCCATAGGGTAAGCCGTCGAGCACAGAGTGGAATTGAGCTGAGACTCGGCTGATTTCTGCCTCTGCTTTTTGCCTTTGGCATAGTTCCTGTTTTAGAGATTTAGTTTTCTGTTTGAGCACTAAACTAATATAGAGGGTGATCAACAGGCCAATGATAGATATACCTGCAGCTAATAATGCGCCTTGAAGTAAGTCATTACGCACTTGTCCTAGCTCGATTTTTTCCTTACCGAACCCAACCCATTTATAGATTAAGTCATCGAAGTAACCACCGTGGTAATTTTGCTCTAGTACATCAGTCACTGCCTTAGTAAATACAGGATCCTTATCGGACATAACCAAATAAAACTGACTGAAAAATAATGGGTTACCAGCAGTTTTTGTCAACGGAAACAGCGATAATAATCGGCGAGCGCAGTAGAATTCTGCCAGCACGAAATCTACTTTACCTGCGGATAACAATTCAAATCCCTGCTCATTGGTGACAACTGGCACTTGGATAAAATCCTGTGGGTTGACTTTAAGATACATATCCACCGATGAGCCTTGCTTGATGGCGACACGTTTTTGAGCCAGCGCGGACCATGAATCGGCATTACCATCTGAGCGCCGATTATAGGCACTGATATAGGTTGGCAACAGTGGCAAGGCGGTATTGAGCCCGAGTGTTTCTCCCGCGGGAATATCAATCACAGCTAACTGGCGAGTCTTATTGGTGACCGAGTACAAGGTCTGCTCTAGGGTTTGGCGGTGGATAGTGAGATCGTATTGCAATTTTTGGGCAATTTGATGAGCTAATTCAATGTTAAAGCCAGTCTCTTCACCCGCCTCATTCTGCCACTCAAATGGTGGGGTATTACTATGAACATTAAAGATAAGGTCTTGCTGTGCTAATCCTTGGGCCGAGATTAGGCTTATTCCTAACATCATTCCCCGTAAATATTGCCAATAGCTCACTGAATACACACCCTTTCGCCGTTTGATTGCAGCTAACCATAAGCACTGTCGACACATAATGGCAGTTTGTTAATCCTTTTCTGCCAGTGATTTCACATTTAATTTATTTGGTTACATCAACCTATTTACCCTATTCAATTGAAAATAAAGATAATTAATTATTTTTTAGACGGTGGAGTTTAGTGAGTTATGCAAAAATGCATAATCGGGTGTGTAAGGTTCAAAATTTTGGGGGGTTAGGGATCTATAGCCAAATTTTGCCTTCGAGTGTTATCCCCTAGGAAATTGTGCACTGTAAATTCGAGGGCGTGAGCAAAACGCGTTAATAACTCCTGAAAAATTGAGCAACAAATTAAGAACGTAGGGGATACTTAGATGGATAATAAATTAGACCAAAATCGTCGTGAATTTCTAACCAAGGGCGCAGTGCTCGCTGCAGCTGCGAGCACGCTTGCCATGTCGGTTTCATCTTCGACCAATGCGGCGGGGGCATCTGTTGTCACTGCAGCGGCAACTGCAGATGCGTCCGAGGGACCAAAAGCCATCATGGGTTATGTTAAAGAACCTAAAAACTTAAAAGATGTGCTCAGTAACGCCCGTAAGATTATGGATACTTGCGCAGCATGTGACTTAGCAGGAGCTGGACGCTGTAATGGGAAAGGTCCCTGTGGTGAGTCGGTTCCTGGTATGGGCGGTATGCGTCAAAGCTTTGTGCGCAATATCGAAGCTTTCGAAGGTATGAGCCTCAATATGCGTAGCTTACACAATGTGACTAAACCCAAAATGGAAACTGAGTTACTAGGCGTGAAATTAACCATGCCAATCCTGACCGGTATTACAGGTGGTTTAACCTACAATATGGGGGCAGCCAACAAATTAGCCTTTGATGGCGAAGTTATGACAGAAGAAAAATATGCTCGAGGCATTATTGAAGGTGCGGCCAACGCTGGTTGTTTAGGTTGGGCAGCGGACGGTATTGGTGATCCACTAGATACATTCAAGCGTCGTTTAGAAGTGGTTAAAGAATTTAAAGGCCGTGCGGTTGCACAAATCAAACCCCGTACGCAACAGGAAATTTTCGAGCGTATCGATATCGTTCAAGATGCGGGAGCCCCTTTTTTTGCCATCGACATCGATTCTGCTGGCCGCGCAGCTCGCGCATTACCGGGTAAAACCGTTGAGCCCAAAGATCTGAAAAAGCTTAAAGAAATCGTTAAATACGCCAAGATCCCCTTTATGGCTAAGGGTGTAATGACGGTTGAAGAAGCCCTAATGTGCGCCGAAGCCGGTTGTGGTGCTATTGTGGTTTCGAACCACGGTGGCCGCGTACTGAGCTCAACTCCAGCATCTATGCATGTGTTACCTGCGATTGTAAAAGCGGTACGTGACCGCGGTTACAAGATGCCAATCCTAGTGGATAGTGGTGTACGTGATGGTGGAGATGTACTCAAAGCGCTAGCCTGTGGTGCCCAAGCTGTATTAGTCGGTCGTCCAATGTTACGCGCTAGCCTCGGCGGTGGTGTTAAAGGGGTTGAGATGCTGTTCAAACGTTTCCAAGATGAGCTTGAGTCAAGCATGGTGCTGACTGGCACTGCCAATGTGAATAACGTTGACCCATCGATCCTCATTCAGGAGGTTTAATGAATATCACCACAGCATATCGATTTGGTTTAGTCGCTGTGGTTGCCTCAATGTGGGTGTTGCCAAACGTGAATGCAACACCGTCTGAGCAGGACAGGCAATATGGCGGTGGTGGTAAGGGCGCGGTGGTTTTCTCCTATGAAACCCATGCTCGAAATGGTTTTTACACTTGTCAGGCATGCCATAGCACCGATAGCGAAAAAGCTCTTTTCGAGACACAGCGTTATAGCTTCACCATGAAAGACCACAACAACGGTAAGTACTGTTGGGCTTGCCACGATGATAAAACCGCAGGTCGTGAATGTAATAGTTGTCACTATTGATCCTTACGCAACTATGGGAGAGGAAGTCCCTTGGGCTTCCTCTAGCGGTCTAAATAAATAGGAGTCTAAATGAAAACCTCGTTAACTATGTTAGTTGCAGGTGTGAGCCTGAGCTTAAGTATAATGGCGAATGTGTACGCGGCGGAGCAAACCTTCACCATGTCTGCTGTATCGGGACTAACCGATCTTAAATTCGTTGAAGTGACCCCTGGCTCCTCATGGTCGCAGAAAGACGGCGTTATTATCAGTGAGGGTCAAGGGGAAAGTTACCTTGTGACCCAAGCCGATTACGATGATTTTGTGTTGGAAATGGATTTTAAACCCAGCGATGAAATTAACGCTGGCGTGTATATGCGCTGCGCTGACATCAGTAAAATTAAAGCCAATACTTGTTATGAAGCCAATATTTGGGATAAAAGCAAGAAAACTCAGTTCCGAACCGGTGGGATTGTCGATCGTCAAGCGGTTACCAATGCGCAAGATACCATTAATCAATGGAACCACTATAAGTTGACCTTAAGTGGTGACACCATTGAAGTAGAGTTAAACGGCAAAGTGACTGCGATACTAATAGATAGTCAATTAAAGCAAGGCTTTATCGGTTTCCAGCATAAGGGAAGCGGTAGCGTCGAGTTAAAAAATATTCAACTGAAGCCATTGAGATTAGGTAAGGTTATCGAGTGATTAGTTATAGATAGGTTGCGCGATAAAATAAATGAGTGATCGGCAAGGGATTAAGGTCCCTTGCTTCTGTGCTCATAGTAGAACAGTAGCGATATTCACAATGGCAAACTTGATGACATAGTCCATTGGGGCAATCCGTCGCTGATTCAGCCACATCAATAACCGGCTTCTTTTTGGTGGCGGATACACAACACTGTCAATCGCTCGCCGCCATCATACTGGTACATTGCCAAATAACCTGTGTCACCAAAGTCAATCAGCAGCTCCCTAAAGCTAAAGTCATTGTCATCGATAGGCCGACCAATGTCTGGATAGCATTCCAGTTTTCTAATGGTATTGATTATGGCGCTGGCAGCCCGTTGTGCGGCATGTGGATTTTTGCTGCGAAGAAACTCACGTCAGCGCTCTAAATCACGTAATGCTGTGGCGGTGAAGATTATTTGTGGCATGTAGGGGCTGCCTTTTCATTTTCACTTCCCCAAGACTCCAGCCAACTCACCACTTCGTCACCGGTGACATGCAAGCCTGATGTCTGGTGTTCTTCCCATGCGCGTAACGCTTCTTGCTGCAACGCCTCGCGTTTCTCTTCTCTCTCAACGTATTCACGGATCGCTTCACGCATCATCCAGTGTGATGAACGTTTACGGGTTTCGGCTAAATGCTCGACTCTGGCTTTAATATCGGCATCTAATTTTACCGACACGGGTTTGATTGTGCTCATCTGTTACTCCATAGGTCATGCTTAGTACTACTAGGTAATGCCTTAGCATAACGTGGTATAAAAAAATAATGATTACACGTTTACTCGCCTGCTCGAGCAACGCCATAAGCTCAAGGATGATAGAAGATAGTTGTATCACTTAACGGGACAAATATGTTACGCCGTCTCACGCTAATCTTTACCATAAAAGGCAAGAGGCGTGAAAACGATAGCGGCGAGTTTGCCGCTTCGTTTATAGGGTTGGGTGATGGGTGACTTAGCACTCAATACTGCGTGATAAGCATTATGATCTTAGCCAATGCCATGCATCGGATATCAGCTCAGCACCGGCTTTTACGCCATTGATGCCCACTTCTGCTGTCGTCAACACGGTGTTTAAGCCGGTTTCTAAACTGCCCGTGACGAGTTTGATCCCTGCATCGGCTATCTCTCCTTGGCTTAAGCAAGCATAACTTTCACCTAGAGTTTGTGTAGTGCCTTTTAGTAGGCATTCGGCTGGCTTAGCAACAAGATCCCCTGGTGTCCCTAGGAGTGTGTTGACATTATCGGGTAGCCCTAGGTATTCACCAGTCATTTTGATGGCGGTCGAGGCTAATACGACGTTTGCGACAGTCCCCGTTGCCAGCTTTGAAGCTGAGCTCCCCAGTAAGCCTGCTCTGGCAGAGCCTTGCAGGGCAACGTGAGTGAGATTACTGACTTGATTGGAGGTGCTGATTCCTTCTAAGCATTCGTTGACGAACTGCTCACAATTGTTCGTAGCAACGCTATATGGGGTGTGACCCAGCTGACTGCGCGCTAGCTCAATGGCCAGATGGGGAAACAGCGTGGACTTTTTCACTCTGATGCTATGGCCACCAGCAAATCGCTGCAGGTCGATTTCTTCAATCATGCCCTGTTTAGATAAGTGAATAACATTTCCATAGCCCACATAAAGGCCATGGTGTTCGGTTAAGCCGAGAGGATCGATGTTGGTAACAAGGTGATCGCCAGGTTGTAATACTTGCATGAATGTTTCCTTAGCCAAGGTTCTATCATTGCGACGTGCTATTTCAGCATGCAGACTGAGGTTAGTTGCAGGTGTTCGCATTGATACTCAGTTGGCTGTGTGAGGATTTAAGAGGAGGCGCTATTTTGTAAGGTGTAAGCGCGGGTTAGATTTCTAGCTCGACAAAGTCCTTATCGATATCGTCTTGCTCAATACCGATATACCGCAGGGTGGTTTCTTCGGCGCTATGCCTGAGCATCTTCATTACTCGGCCAATGTCTTTGGTTTGTTGATACAGCAGATAGCCACGGGTTTTGCGCATCGAGTGGGTGCCTAAGGCGATTTTGAGTTCTTCACCAATCATCGCCAGTGCTCGGCAGATATAGCGGCGTGACAAAGGCGCGGGTTTGATGTTTTTAGCCCTTTGATTACGATAGGACTGAAACAGGTAGATATGGTTAGGATGCTCGCGTGCAATTCGTTGTATCCGTTCCAGCGTCTTTTGGTTGAGTTTGATATTGGCGATTTTGCCGGTTTTGGACTCCTTAATGATGAGTCTATCGCCGTGGATATCACTGAACTTAATCGAGAGTAAGTCAGAGATCCTAAGGGCGAGATTAAGGCCGATATTCCATACATCGGCCAGTTGCTGGCTAAACTGTCTTTCCAGTAGATAGCTGATAAGCTTAACGGTGTCTTGATCTTTAACGGCTTGAACCTCAGGCATGGTCATGTTCCTCTTTTTTGCTATAGCGTGTTTTTGGGCACTTGCGTTGTTGAGAGCCGCATGGGGCAAGGGTTTGAGTGTTCCCGTTTTATGGTTACGGGAACTTGCAGGCGTTCAACAACATTGAAATTACGATGCGAGTTAATCCAAGCTCACCTGCACTTGATAGGCTTCCATCTGGTAGTAACTGACAAAGTTATCGCTAAACAACTTAATCAGCCCCTGTGATTCCCGCTCAGTAATCCAGCCACTAAACAGGCTATAGACCTGCTTGCTGTTAAAGCAGATATCGATGTCTTTAACCAGTTCAGGGAAGGGATGGCCACGAAAAGCAAAGTCGGTGACGTAAACGAAACGCCAGTGATCTTGCTGTTTCTCAAGCCGCACTTCGACGGGATGAAAGCCGCCGGCTTCGGCGCTGTAGTCGGGATCGCGAAAATTAAGGGTGATGGCGTTGGCGTCTTTTGGTGTGACGTTTGCTAGTTCCTTTTCAATCACTTGGTAAAAACGATCGGGCATCGCTGGCAGTTGGTTACGCTTGATGGTTAATGTCATGGGATATTCCTTGTTTGATTTACATGCATACGAAAGAGCCAAGGCGCAGTAACGCCTTGGCTCTTGTTGTCTATGCGGTTGGGTTAATAAAACAGTTCTTGGTCGAGCGGTTTAAGGTGAGTCGCTAAGGGCTGCTTGATAGAGCTCTAAAGCTAGGGTTTAGGAAATGGTGTTTACAGTTAGGGGGGACAGGTTTACGAACTCGAATAGATTATCGAGTGAGGGCTAGGGTGCTGGTGGTTAGTGGCTTAGCTTTGGTTTAGCTTCGGTTTGATAAATCGCAATATACAAATAGCCGTGGCTACCTAAGGTATCAGCCTCACAGGTAAAGCCTGCGTGTTCAATGCTCACGCAGTGCTGCTCTGTGGCATCAATCTCGCCGCTGGCCACCAGCCGCTCAAGCTGTTTAACCATGGCGGGAAAGGCCTCGACAAATTGTTGTTTAATGGCTGGTGGAAATTCACCAACAAAGCTTGAACGGTCATGGAGATAATCCAAATGCAGGCCGCGTAAAATCAGCCTCGCACCAAAGCGAGGAGTCACTTTACGGGGCAAGCCCCAGGCGTGCTCAATATCGAAAAGTTTTAGGGTTGTCATAGTGACCTCAATGGTTGAATAGAACTTTAGGGAATTGGTTGCTTATTAGCGGACTAGCTAGAGCGGTGATAAATACCTAGGCGAGTACAAGTGGTGAATACCGCTGTATATCCAGCAGGTAAAGGTCTTTAAGTATGCACACTCCAATTAGGCTGTTCATTGCTGCCATGGTTAAAGTACACGCCATTGATCACCCGCTGCCATTCACCTGTTGGCACACCATAACTGTCACAGGGACAAACATAGCGGCAGAATGCAATCTCCTTGGGCAAGTGCTCAACCACATCTCGGTGAAACACACTCAATACGGTTTTATGTAGCAGTGGATTAGGTGCCACAATCGGCTTGCCAATCACTTGGCCCATGGCATTAAGTGGCCGTACAAACATCGGCAAAATTAGCTCAACTGCTAAGCGGTTACGCAGTTCCGGAAACGCGGCGCATGCCTCAGCAACACAGGCCTGTGAAAAGCTATCAGTAAATTCAATCATGATGGACTCCTTGAAAAATGGTTGGCATTAACGCTGACTAGAGTAAGCCGCGCTCAGCAAAGGACACTGGCGTGCGGCCAACCACGATATGGTCAAGCACGCGCACATCGATAAGCGCCAGCGCATCGGTTAACCGTTTGGTTATGTGCTTATCTGCCATTGAAGGTTCTGACTCACCGGAGGGATGGTTATGGGCAAAAATCACCGCCGCGGCATTGACGGCTAACACCGCCTTAACCACTTCCCGTGGATAAACACTGGCAGCATCTAAAGTGCCAAAGAACAACTCTTTAAACTCCAGTAATTGATGTTGATTATCGAGCAGCATCACCGCAAATACTTCCCGCTCATAACCGCCCAGTTTGTAAGTTAAAAAATCCTTAGTGGCCTGTGGATTGGTATAGGCGTCTTTCTTTACATAGCGTTCGGCAATGATATTGGCGGCAGAGGCAAGAACTTCATCGGCAGTTTGCGGCCAATCGTTGATCGGTTGGTTTAGCAATGGGGGCTTTACGGATTGGGAGGACATCGCTTTTGTTGACATATCAGGCTCCTTGAAAGCGTTAATGGGCTTATGCACAGGAGTGATATATATCTGAAAAGATTTGGAAATAAGGAAAAAGTTAAAAATTACTCGAAGGACATATGTAATGAGACAATAACCGAGAAACTCATCATGAAACTAATTCGCCTTACTAAAGTTATGGATTATACCGGCCTAGCGCGCTCCACTATCTACAAGTACATCGCAGAAGGAACATTTCCCAAACCAGTGTCACTTGGTAGCCGAGCTGCTGCATGGGTAGAAAGTGAAGTGCAAGAATGGATTTTAACAAGAATAGAGGAGCGTGATGCCCAAAGTGCAACCGCTTAAGCTCATACCAACACCCGTTTTACTGCACATTAATAAACTTCAGAATATCCTTTACAATCTCCTGCCTTCAAAGGCTAAGAGTGTCCTCCATGACTAGATTGAAATGCTTTTTCTTGGCTGAATCCCTCTTTAAGTAAGCCTATGAGCAATAACTACAAACAACCTCACTAAACCAAGGGACCACCGAAAACAAGCTAGGGTAAGGACAAAATTCAGAGCTTACTTAGTTACGACACTTTCTGTCACGATGCATTAAGTACTTGAATGACTAGACTATTCAAGCAGGGCAATAACTTGACATATAGGCAAGCGCATCGCCCTCACCGGCATGCGCCTGTCTTGTCGCCCTGATGATCAACACAAAGGACTGAGACATCCACCCCTTAGTCCTTCGTCCTCAAAGCGTTTAACTCCAGTTATGTTTCAAAAGACGAAGAGAACATATTTACATGACCAAATCACCTGCCAAGAAAACCTGCAAAGGCTTTGAAGATACCCCAAGGGATACCACCAACCAACTGCGTGACAGCATATGCACAATGCAACTTCTCCATCCAAGGCACTTGATAGTCAAGCTGCTGCATGGGTAGAAAGTAAAGTGTAAGAGTGAATACTGGAAAGGATAGCGTAGTGGAATTATGCGGTGACAGAAATGCCTTTAATAAATCCTAAAATAGACGATCCTATCGACACTATCTCGCTGGTTGTGCTTCGAAAACAGCTCAAATATGAGCGTAAGCACGCAATTTCTGCATGTTAATATAGATTAAAGTGCACTTTACTTAAAAAGTTTATACAGTTTGTAGTTACTAACACACAAAGTAATTCTACCAATATGTTTTTTCTGATCGCTCTTTCAAGAGTTCGTACTCATGTCTAGCGCAAATAACTGCCTGCAATTTAACCTGATTGGAAAATATTTTTTGCGCCGTAAAGCCCTTGCTTTAATCGATGATTCCCTAGTTATTATTGCTCAGAACGAACAAGTGTCTTCATGCTCGTTTAAAGATTGCAAACAGTTCGCAGTCTACGTGCCAGGGCTACTTGGTGGCGTGTTAACGATTTCCGTCGGCTCTAAGATTGAACAATATCGCTTTCTTTCTAAGCATCACGCAGAAGTTTTTGTAGCGTTACTCAATGGGAAGATTGCTGACTTTATCTGTGGCTATCTTTCTCAAGTTTTCCAAGATTTTAACTCTTTTGTTGTTAATCGTTATCCGCGTGATTCTTGGCTTGACCAAATAACAGCATTATGTGCTCAACTGGCGGGAAACTATAGTCAACAGCAGGCACTTTGGGATGCTCATTTGGCGCCAGATTTCATTACGCAGGTGAAAGAGATCGTACGTTTTCATCCTGTTCAGCCAGAGGCTATTCGCGAATACCATGAATCTCATCAACTCAAGAAGCGAAGCAGCTTTTTTGACCGTGTTGAATCCAATCCTTTGACTCATGAGCAACGCCTTGGCGTGTTGCGTTCCAATGATAAAAACATGGTGCTGGCAGCTGCGGGTACAGGAAAAACCTCGGTAATGGTTGCCAAGGCACTCGACCTTATCGATCGTGGGTTAGCTAAGCCGTCTGAAATCTTAGTTCTAGCGTATAACAAAACCGCTGCCGAGGAGCTTAAACAACGGCTCGAAGAAAAAGCAAAAAAGGGCGGTATTGAACTGCAGTCCTCGCCGCATATTTCAACCTTTCACGCTCTCGGTCGTAAATTGCTTCGTGAATGTGGCGTCCCTACCTACATGAGTGTGTTCACCGAAGATAATATCAAGTTAAAACAGTGGGTGACTGATTGGCTGACACGGTATTTGTTGTCTGACAACACTCGTATGCTGAGTTTTATCAGCTTGTTCCCAGAACCTGTAAATCCCTTTGATTTCAAATCTAACGATAATTATGAGCGTTATGTTCGGGACAATGAATTCCGCACCCTTAATGGAGAGAAGGTTAAAGGTTACCAAGAACTACAGATCGCCAACTTTTTGGTGATGAACGGCATCAACTATCGGTATGAACCACCATATGTGAGTAAGCGGCGGATTGAAATAGGGTTCGACTATCGACCTGACTTTCATGTTTGCGATACCCATGTATACATTGAACACTTTGGCATAGACCGGGAAGGTAAAACCCGACCTGACATAGACTACCTTGCTTACAACGAGTCCATGAAAAAGAAGCGGCTCCTCCATGCTGAATGTGAGACCCGTCTAATTGAGACCTTCCACTATGAATGGTTAGAAGGAACCCTAGAGTCCGGCTTGGGGCGAAAACTTGCGGATGAAGGTATTACACTAACACCGATAGACCTCAAAGAGATCTTCAAGAAACTGGAAGATGAAGGGCTGGTCGCAACTTGGAGTGATCTGTTAGTAAAGGCATTGCAAGCTATCCGGGTTGAACGTCTCTCTGATGAGGCGATTCACGATCGTTTAAAGCAATCAGGTATCGCTCAACCAAAAAAAATTGCCGATATTCTGGGATCTCTTCATCGGGGATATACCGAAGAACTTAAGAGCCAAAATGCGATTGATTTTGATGACATGATTATCCGAGCCACCGACGTGGTGAACGAAGCAAAATACACTCCAGAGTGGACCTACATCCTTGTAGATGAGTTTCAGGATATTTCAGCCGCTCGTATGGAGTTCATTGAGGCGCTCATTGATAAGGGGCCTTGCCCGACCTTAACAGTAGTGGGTGATGACTGGCAGTCTATATATCGCTTCTCTGGTGGCAAACTAGAACTGACAACACGATTTGGTAAGAAAGTCGGTAGCTATACCGAAACCAAGCTCCAGAAAACATTTCGCTATAACAACAGTATTGCGAATACAGCAGGTCAATTCATCATGGAAAATCCTGAGCAGTACAAAAAATATATCGAAACACATACTCAAGTCGATAGTTCGCAGGTGTATTTGCTGGATGATAAAGTGGGTAAGAAAGACGGTGTTTATGAGCGTGTTGAAGAGGTTGTACTGAAGATCCGCGAAAACGACTCAGTAGGTAGTATTGCGGTTATTGCGCGCTATAACTATTTGCTCAATGATGCAAGAGCCGTACTTAAAGCCAGCAAATTGCTGGATGGGGTTCACTTTTGGAGTTTTCACAAATCAAAAGGGTTAGAGGCGGACTATTGCATTTTGATTGGTTTTTTTCAGGGGAGAAGTGGCTTTCCGAATGAAAACCGAGATGAAGCGATTGTCGAGGCGCTTCTCCCCATGTTGGATTCGTTTAAACATTCAGAAGAACGCCGCCTATTTTACGTAGGCATAACACGGGCAAAGAAGAAATCCTACATAATTGCCGATCCGACAGCGCCTTCAGAATTTATCACAGAACTGCTGGCCCCAAAATATGACATCAATATTTTCTCCAAAGCGTTTCAGGAGCAATACCGCAAGATCTTCAAATGTCCCAACTGTGTAGATGGTTACCTACGTTTATTAAAGGGGCAATATAGTGACTTCTATGGCTGCAGTACCGGATTAGGCTGTAAGGTAGGTAAAGCAAGGGTTTGCATAAAGTGTGGCGCCCCCTCCGTTGATGGTCGTAGCGCAAGTGTGTGCAATAATACTGCTTGTCTGAACAGTTTTAGAATTTGTGAGCAGTGTGGGCGTCCGATGAAGCAACGTGAAGGCCGTTTTGGTAAATTTTGGGGGTGCTCTGGATACGGCATTAAAGATGATCAGTGCAAACATACTTTGAACAGTTGACTAATAAAATAATCGACTATGCCATTGCAAGTCAAATACGTGCGACCCGTTTGAGGTGGCTTGGCAATCTAGCGTTCAAACGTAGCATTGTAGTATACCCGTCTTATCATTTTGAGTTGGTTCACATGTAGGTATAATTTTATAGAACACCGTGTTTTTTAATGATATATCTACTCAATGAAAACCTAGTTGAAGGCTGTGACAAGCGAGGTGAATGCCAAGAACCATTGGTTAAGCTCATCGTCAGCTTAACCATATATGTTACTTTTTACTCATCAAAATCGCATACGCAGTATGATTGAATAACCTTGTTGGGGATATTAATGCCCATAAGTTTGCCTGCGATTCATTTGCTGAGGCAACAGCGGTAATTTTGGATTGTAGCAATGCCCTTTGAAGATCGATGCTGGGATCGTACACAAGGCGGCTTAAATCTATATGATTAGTAGTTACCAACATCGCTATAAAAGGCGGGAAATCAGTAATTTCACAGCGCCAGCATGATGATACTTATGTACTGCTGAAGAATATTTCAACATCTCCTGAGCATTATGCCTAGAAAATGGAAGTTAATATGAACAAATTAGGAGAATAAAATGGCTAACTCTGAGCAAAACGCAATACCACCTGAGGCAATGCGAGAGGCTGTGATCACCATGGCTTTAGAATCTTGGCGCTTTGCCAGAGTATTTGAGCGCATGTTATTGAAAATCGATGCTGGTGAACAAAACCGATACAAAAGCCAGTTTCGGTGGTTCATTAAAAAAGTTGATGAAGCTTTGGAGTTGGCGGAATTGAGAATAGTCAATGTAGAGGGTCACCCTTTCGATCCTGGTATGGCAGCGACCCCACTGAATATCGAAGAATTTGATTCGAAGGATACCTTGATGGTTGATCTGATGCTTGAACCAATCATTATGGGTAAAGAGGGTTTGGTTAAGACAGGAACAGTCACTTTGAGGAAGATGGATCTATGAAAAATTATGTTGGCATTGATTTGGGGACAACTAACAGCGCAATTTGTTCCTATGACGGCTCCGAAACTCGCATTTGGAAAAGTCCTGAACAAAATGATGTGACACCATCTGCTATTTACATTGACCGTCGTGGCAATAAATATGTTGGAAAGCGAGCTTACGACTCTGCGCCGCATAGTCCAGACAACTCGGCGATGTTATTCAAGCGTGTAATGGGTACAAGTACACCAATTCAGCTATCGGCAGTAAATCTAACCAAGACGCCAGAGGAATGCTCCGCTGAAGTACTAAAAGTATTGTTCGGGTACTTGCCAGAAGAAATTAGAAATGACCCGGATACGGGGACTGTAATAACTGTTCCAGCAGCATTTAACCAGATGCAGAAAGACGCAACAATGCAGGCTGCTAGTATGGCCGGCCTTGGTAATGTTGCACTTATGCAGGAGCCAGTCGCTGCAGTTATGAGCGTCATGCGTGCCCGCAATACAGATGGTATGTTTCTAATTTATGATTTGGGTGGCGGCACGCTCGATATTGCTATTGCAGAAAGTATTGGTGGAAGGGTAAATCTTCTTGCCCATGGTGGTATAGCCATGTGCGGTGGTCGGGACTTCGATAGAGTATTAGTCGATAATGTGGTTCGTCCTTGGTTACTTGAAAAGTTTGATCTCCCAGATGACTTTTCTGTAAACCCAAGCTTTAAATCACTCATCAGACTGGCTACCTGGGCTACCGAGCGAGCAAAAATTGAACTTTCAGCACGCGAGGAAGTTGTTATTAGTCTTTCAGAAACTGAAACACGAGTTAGAGATCTTAACGGAGATGAAATCTATCTCGACATCCAACTGAAACGTGAAACTTACGATAATTTGATTGCAGAGCGTGTAGCCGAATCGATTAGCTCAGCTCGCGAGGCCTTAAATAAAGCTGGACTATCTCCTCATGACCTTGAGAGAATTGTTTTCGTGGGTGGTCCAACCAATTATAAACCTTTGAGAGATAAGGTTTCTTATGAGCTTGGAATACCGGGAAACACTGATGTGAATCCGATGACAGCTGTGGCTGAGGGAGCAAGTCTCTTCGCTGAATCTATAGACTGGGGTTCCCAGAACCGATCACGCAAAAACACCCGAGGTCAAATCTCCTCCGGTGGAGGAATTGATCTATCTTTCAATTACATTGCTCGTACTCCGGATGTTAAAGCGAAGATAGCAGTGCAGCTTGCCGGGCAAGCAGCCTCAGGTTCAGAATTTCAAATTGATAGTGAAGATACTGGTTGGACATCGGGTCGTATGCCACTTAAGCATGGAACTACTCTTGACGTGACTCTGTCAAAGTCCGGCGAAAATACCTTCAAGGTATTTGTATTTGATGCTGTTGGTGGCCCACTTACATTGGAACAGGACAAAATTGTCATTACTAGAACTGCAGCAACCGTGGATGCAATTCCTGCCTCTCATTCTGTTGGTATTGAAGTCTTGGAGAAACTCGGTGGTCGCCCTGTGCTCGACTATCTGATTCGTTTTGGTGATTCACTCCCTAGGAAGGGGAAAAAGATATTCAAAGCAGCTGAATCTTTAAAGTCAGGTGCATCTGGATCACTTAACCTGAAACTTTGGGAAGGTGAGATTGAAGATCCCATCACCGACAACCGCCCTATCGGTGTGTTAAAAATTTCAGGCTCTGATTTTGATGATGGAGTAATCCCCGCTGGAGCCGATCTTGAATGTGAATTTGAGATTTTGGACTCTGGAAACATAGTTATTGAAGTTTCAGTGCCCTGCATAGGCGGTACTTTTCATTCCGGCAGAAACTTCTATTCTCGACAGGAAGGACAGATTGACTACACAACTGCTGCCGTCATGGTTGTTGAAGAAGGGGAAAGAACACTAAATCGTATTGATGAAATCAATAAGGTAGTGGATAACCCCAAACTTGAACAAGCAAGACAGAAGCTTGAATCTGCAACAGAACTCGATCCAGAAGAAGCAGAAAGTGAAGAGTCTCAAGAGGCCATGGAGAAAGTGTTCGAAGCACGAAAACTGCTAGCCCAAGTAAGAAGAGAGCACCTTAAAGAAATTCGACAAATAGACCTCAACTCAGTGGTGTCTTTTTTCGAACAATTAATCCGTGAACATGCTCGACCATCCGAAACTTCGGCTTTCGATAACTTAGTGAAAACTGCTCAGCGCTCAATCGATCGAAACGACAACGATTTTGAACACCACCTTGATGAACTTAGAAATAAAAATTTCGAAATCCTATGGCGACAGGATTGGTTCGTGGTTGAGCGTTTCAAACATTTGGTTAGCTCCCCACATTTATTTGCAGACAAGCATC
This sequence comes from Shewanella sp. SM32, assembly GCF_025654235.1. Lineage (NCBI taxonomy): Bacteria > Pseudomonadati > Pseudomonadota > Gammaproteobacteria > Alteromonadales > Shewanellaceae > Shewanella > Shewanella sp. SM32. The sequence goes on from NZ_JAKKRO010000048.1 coordinate 18,599, forward strand.
GTTTCGATGAACTTACCCAGCAAGGAATGCTGCTTATGCGATCCGATGACATTGAAAAACTCCGCGCCGTTGTAGCCGAACTTTCGATGATCCAGATAGGTGGAAGCCCTGACAATGAGATGTTCGATGTGGCCAACATTATCAGGGGATGATTTATGGCGAAGGATTTATGGTTGCCTAAAGGGTTTGAGTTATCGGACGGTTCGAAAATCCGGTCGCTCCTCTATGCAGGAGACGAGTGGCAGATTTTCGATACCAACGGCTCGAACAATATCCTGCTCACACGTCCGGAACTGGCACGGAAGTGGGATGAGTTCGGTTTTCTCGACAGATCCCTGTTCGGGGACGTCGCGTTAGGGAATGAATCATTCCAGAGCCTGAGCAGCCATAAAAAATACACTCTGGCGGCGGTCGAAAATGGGAAATCCCCGGAAAACAAGGTCGATGCACTGGCCTTTGCCTTCGCCCTTAAAGAGTCTCGGAAATTGTCGGATGATGCCTCCTTCCATGATGCCGTTTATGTGGAACAGTACTCCAAACTGCTCCCGGTCTGGACGCTGACACCTGACGTCGATGATGAAGTTGTCTTGGGAACCTGGATCACCGGCGGGGTCGTCATCGCCACAGAATCCTTCCGGCGCTTGACCAACCTGACCGGCTGGATGCCCGCTGGTGATCTTGCGGAGATTGTAAAGGCGGCAGGATTTAGCGTACCTGCTGATGCGGGCCTACTGGCCAAGCGCAAGCCCGCCTCTCAAACCAAGAGCGACGCGAAGCTCGCTTTTGCCAAGGAGGCAGTCGAATCTGAACAGCCGAAAGCGCCCGAGGTACGGGCAGAGGTCAAATTTTTCAAACTTCCAGGGCGACCACAGCTTGAGGAGTTCTTCAACGAACATATCATCGATATTATTTTTAATGCTGAAAAATACAGACAATTGGGTATCGAGTTTCCATCCGCCGTTATTCTGCATGGGCCACCCGGCTGTGGAAAGACATTTGCTGTAGAACGACTCGTTGAATTTATAGATTGGCCTAGTTACTCAATTGACTCTAACAGTGTTGGCAGTCCTTACATTCATGAAACCAGCAAGAAGATTTCCGAAGTATTTGATAAAGCAATTGATGCTGCCCCCTCCATTATAGTAATCGACGAAATGGAGTCATTTCTGTCGGATAGGCGATCAGGAAGCTCATCTGGATTGCATCACGTTGAAGAGGTAGCTGAATTTCTTCGGAGAATTCCTGAGGCTATTAAAAAAAATGTTCTGATCATAGCAATGACAAACCTGATCGAGATGATCGATCCAGCTATTCTCCGTCGGGGACGATTTGACCACATCATCGAAGTGGGTATGCCGTCGAGAGAAGAAGTTGCGTCGTTAATAGATTCGCTCTTGAGCAAACTGCCGAAAGCCGCTGATCTTAAAGTGGACGAGATCCTTGATGAGCTCACGGGTAAAGCGCTTTCAGATTCCGCCTTTGTCATACGTGAGGCAGCTAGGATTGCTGCCAAGACTGGAAAATCAGAACTAGATCAAGAGAGCATCTTAACTGCACTGAATAGCTTACCTAAAAATCAAGAAAAAAGTAGCAGGCGAATTGGGTTCGTCTGGGATGACAAATAACTGGAGGGGAGCATGGACCTTTTACAAAACCCTTTTCATATTTTAAATGCCAGTCCTCGAGACAATCGTCGACGAATCATGGAATTGGCAGACGAACGTAGTTTATTGCTAGATTCAAATCAATGTATGGAGGCTCGTTCGGATTTAACTAATCCTCGAAAAAGGCTATCGGCTGAAATTGCTTGGCTACCGGGTATTGGACCTAAACGTGCAGGAGAGCTCTTGTCACTTATCGAGTCTTCGCCAACAGATCTACTAGGCGTCGATAATCTGTCTTCAATTGCGCGGGCGAACCTGCTTGCATCAGGACTCTCTCGTTTGCCTGAGAACAACGCTGATGACGTTGCAGAGTGGATTCTAGATATCGCTTGGGCGTTTGAAGATTTAGGCCCCGATGAGCTAAGCGTAATAATCAACGAGGAGCGGGTAGTCTCTGGTTTCCCTGAAGTTGTGGACCTTTCAGCCGTTGAATCTGAAATTCAGGAACGGAGGAGACATTATCGCCAGATCATCAAGTCTGCCCTCGACAATCTTTCTCCAAAAGAGCTCGTAAAAGCAGTTACAATTGCCGTTGAATCCGCGACTGACGATGGGGAGGTGCACGGCCCCATTCTGATAGCCGATCTCATTGATTCGTATGAGGTGGAGGCACAGGGATTTCTTGACAAGGAAGAAGGGAACATAAGAGCTCTTGTCGAGAAACTGTGGGCAGCCGTCGATGCAGAACGGCCCGATTCCACATTGGCCCCCATGGTGAATCAGCTAATCCAAGTTGTTAAAAACTGGGACACAGTTGCTCAGCCGATACAGGTCAGCACAAAAAGTCGAGGGCTCGATCACGATGCCAGTCACCGCGTTGCCGGTCTGGTTCGTGGCCTGGCGATCCATATGTTCAACGAGCACGGCAAGCTCGATTTCTCGCAGCAACTCACGAACATGCTGCAGGAAGTATTCGCGGAGGTTGGTGAGGTTGCCGAACGCACCGCTGAGGACGCAGATGCACTTGGCGAGATAGCGGAGCAAAGAAAGCTAAGCCGGTTACTCGACCCGATTTCTGATCTTTGTAAAGCAGCGCTGGAGAGCTCTGAAAAGCAACCAACCTCTGCTGATAGGGAGGCGCAGAAAGTTATGAATACTGTGCCCCAGCTTATAGCGAAGTTGTCAGCATCAAAACCCGGTGCCGAAATTCTCTCGCAAGGCAAAGATGAGATTGCACTGACCCTGATGCATTGCGCAGTTGTTTACGGCAACAAAACGGAAAAGTGGAAGCCGTGCATTGCATTCCTTGAAGAGGCATTCAAGTACGCCAGTAGCCAAGAGGTAAAATCAATAATCCAGAAGAACCTCAGCACTGTTAGAGATAACGATAGGCTTTATGGGGACCTCATACCCATCACATCAGCTCCGAGTCTCCATACAATAAACGGGATTGGCACAACGATGTATGGTTCAACTGACCATGACCCTGCATCAGGAACGTACCTTTCTACCCATTATTTCGTATTTTTTGCAATACCCATTTTTCCGATAAGCAGATATCGGGTAATACCAACTGGTAACGGATACCGTTTTCTCGGAAAGGCTCCGCTACGGACATTTGATAAGTGGCACATTGCAATATCTCTGGGCCTGATTGCCTGGATGTTTATTAGCATGCAATGAACGAGAGCAACAGTATGGATAAAGACAACAAACGCGGATTCTCAGGTCTCAGTGATCTGACATCGGATACCGGGACTCTCCCACAGTCTCAGCCTCGTCAAACCAGTCCACTGCCATCAGCACCACAAATGCCGGTGTTCGCCTTGCTGGAGCTGACCAAATGGCCGACTCTTCCGGCTCCATGGTCGAGCATAGATTCTGGCGAGACCTCGGTCTGGGGGGATGTCTTCCTGACTTTTCAGAAGAAGCCGAAGACCGTTCTTGACCTCGCCATGGAAATGCAGGGGAAGAAGGCCGAGTACCGAGGGATGATCTATCACTACGCCATGTCAGTTTTTTTACCGTATCGACAGAAATCCTCATGGACCATCGCACCGACCGATTATGACTGTTGCCCTCGAGCAAGCCGATATGGGAATACTGGCCAAAATTCTCGGCTGCGAAGCTGGCGAGCTCCTTCAAGCAGAGGGTGGCAGCAAAATGGGACCGCTGATGATTGGTCTCTTTACCGGCGAGACACGATTGAACCTTGGTGATTATGAAGGCGACACAAGCCCACAGTCGGTCAAGCGGAGGTTTTTCGAAATCCTGGGTCGGCAGTTGGGAGTAAGCGGCCAGCCAAAGATGATAGGCGACCTGGCGCAGGCGCATGGGCATCCGGAAACGGGACTGCCCGCCAAAAAGAAAAACTCCGGATGCGCCCCGGTGATTCTCTTGTGCATTGGTATTGGCGGTCTGGGCGCTTGGGGGCTGACGTTCATATGAGGGAGCTCGGCATGAGATTTATGTGCGAAACGGAAGGGGTCGGTGTCCATGGCTGGTTATAACGACAAGAACAAAAAAGGCTTTTCAGGGCTCTCTGACTTGGCGTCCGAGGTCAGTGACATCAATGAGCCCATAAAGCCGGAGCCAAAAACGGAGGCTAAGCCATCAACGCCTAAGCAATCACCCCAGCCCCAGCGTGACACTTCGACTTCCGAACCCGAGCAAAAATCTACAAGCTCTCCTCCGCCTGTCGAAAAAGTAAACACTGGCAATAACGAGGGCGGCTCTGGCGGCAAATGGATTCTTGGCATTATCAGTGTCATCTTTGTGATCTGGCTGATTAATAATGTAGAGCAGAGCAACAAAAAGCCTTCATATACTCAGCCATCGTCGTCACAGAGCTACGGTTCCTCGAAGAGCACACCGGCTCCGGTTACTCAAACGCAAAGCAACACCCAAAGTGCCGGGCTGCAATATACAAAGCCTTCGGTCGGCTCCAATAACGTATTGTCCGTACCGGAAATTCGCTGGTGTATCCGCGAAGGCATTCGTATTGAAGCGATGCGCGACATCATTGATAACAATACGGGCATCGATGAGTTCAACCAAATCGTCAATGATTACAACAGTCGCTGCGGGAGCTACCGTTATCGCGAGGGTTCCCAGTCTCGAGCTGAACGTGATGTGGAAGCCTACAGAACCCAGATTGTCTCGGAAGCCATTCGCGAGGCCAAACAGCTGGGACGTTCCTATCAACCCTCCTATCCATCGGTTTCGCCAGGCGTATCGAGCAGCACCGCTCCCAAGAAGCCCAATGCCCAATACACCAGAGAGGCACAACAGCTTCTGACCGATCTCGGCTATGCCCCCGGTCCAGTGGATGGTGACTATGGCCGCCGGACAGCCGACGCGGTAAAGGCCTTTCAGCGTGATGCAGGTATCACCCAGGATGGTTGGATTGATGAAGATTTGCTGAGCACACTACGGAGAGCAAAGGCCGCTTATAAACAGCCAGCCTATCAGTCTGAGCCGCAGAGCCAGACAAGTTTGCAGCCGCGTTCCAGCACCCCTCCGGCTACTGCTACAGCTAAACCAAAAAACCTCTCCTACGAGGAACAGTCTAAGTACGATGCTTCACAGCGTCTTCGCAGGCTTGGTTATGATGTGGATTGGCGAACCAACTCTTTAACGGACATGCTCGATGCAGAATCTAGGATCGGTACGGCGAACCGCCTCGCCCGGCTCGGTTATAAGGTGGATTGGCGAACAAGCTCTCTGACGGACATGCTTGACGCAGAATCCAGGATCGGCACGGCGAACCGCCTTGCCCGGCTCGGCTATAAGGTGGATTGGAGAACAAGCTCTTTAACGGATATGCTTGACGCGGAATCTAGGATCGGTGCGGCGAATCGCCTCAAACGGAAAGGAATTTCAGTAGATTGGCGAAACTACTCGCTAACACAGTTGTTGAATATGGAGTATGGGCAGAACTGACCTGGGCCGTTTATATTTTCAACGGATTTTGTCAAGTCGCTATCTGGCGCAGCATCAGCGGAAATTTCGAAGCGAGATGATTCACGAATGCCTTGGACTTCGGAACACACTAAATGGCTCGTCGACACCGGCGAACGACTGAAAACTGCCGACGGCAAGGAGGTCGAGGTCTGGGAGTTCCGTCATGAGAAAAATGAGGCAGTGCTTTCGGCTTGGCGGCAAAACACGTCCAAAATCATTACTGCTAGGGTACAAAGATCGATTTCCGTCCGCCACCGGAATATTTAGTTTATACCAAACACAACTTTACCTTCAGGGGGGCTTCTCATAAGCCAATGAAAATATTGTGAGTGGACATATTGCGAGCTAATACCCCCACTTATCAAATGCTAAGGGCGTGCGGTTAAGTGTTCGGCGATACTCGGGCCATTTGGGCAAGTGTTGCTGCATCAGGGCTTTGAAGCGTTCGTTATGGTGGCGTTCAAGTAAGTGAATGAGTTCATGCACAATGATGAACTCAAGGCATTCTGGAGGCTTTTTCACGAGTTCGAGATTAAGCCAAATCCTGCCAGTGCTTGGATTACAGCTACCCCACTTAGTTTTCATCCGTTTAATGCCGACAAACGATGGTGTTACGCCAATTCGTTCTTGCCATTGCTGCATCAAGGGCTCTAGGCGTTTGCGTAATATCTGTCGATACCAGTCCTGCAGAATAAGCTGACGCTTCTCGGTCGTAATCTCGGTTTTACTGGTAATAGCAATGCGACCGCCTTTGAGTTTAACACTTGGGCTGGATGACACATTGACATCGAGTCTGTAGCCGCGGCCCCACAGATAGTGAGTTTCGCCACTGCACATTTCGCGTTCGGATTGGCGAGGCTGTGCGGCAAAGTCGGCTTGTTGCTCGCGGATCCAAGCAAGGCGTTTCACCACTGCCATACGAATGGCGGTATCACTGAGTTGTAGCGGTGCCGATACCCGCACCTTACCCTCCGGTGGCAGCACCGAGATATGCAGGTTTTTAATCGGTTTGCGCTGCAAATCTAGTGTGATATTGCCAATGGTAACGTCTGCCATTAATGGTACTCTTTTTGAGCCTTAACTAAGTCCATTACTGCCTTAACATCCACCTTGTAGTCAGCAGTTTCTTGTTGTACAGCCCGAGCGATTTCCTTCTCTTTGAATCGGTCACCCAACCAATCTGCTTTTTTAGTGTAACGTACGGCCGAGTCGATTTTTGTTACCAGCACTTCGTCATTACCAAAGTTATCGAACAGCGCCCGTTTGGCCATGGTATCCATAGTTTCTGGGTACGCTTTTGAATTGTTACTGGCTGGGTATTTTACCTTCTTCGCCAGTTCTCGTACTTTTTCCAAATATTCCTGGTATGAGATCGCTTGCTGACGCCGCTGCTGGATGAGTTCATCCAGTAGTACCGACATCTGCTCGTAATACTTAGGGTTAACCGGGTTCTCATCGACTATGGTTTTACGCACGTTGTTTTCGATGGCTTCCGCCATAGCCTCAGGATTCTTTTTCATATCCTTTGGCAAGCCATCCAAGGCCTCAGTGCCTTTTTGTACAATCAGCTCAATCAGACCCAGCTCTTCAAAATCCATCAAGGTTTCGCTTGGGTCGGCGTCAATATACAAATCAAGCATTTGGCGCATCGCCGGCTCAAACTGTTTCATGTCCACCACGTCACCGCTGGCGATTTTGATTTCATCGCGCACTTTGCTGTAGTGCTCCACCTCTTGGCGGATCACCTCGGCTTCGCCTTTGCTGTAGCCGGCTTGCTGCATCTCACTGGCAATATTGGTGAAACAGCGGATCAGTTTCGACACGCTTTGGTAAAGCGTTAGACGCAGCGCCTCTTTTTCACTGAGCTCGTCTTCAAGCGCCCCCGGCTGACAGCAGAAATAATGCTGGTAATCAATTTGATGCTGGGGTGCTTTCACAGGTTCGCATAAGGTTTTCACGGCCTCAAGCGCATTGTCCAAATCATCTTTGGCCATCTTCAGCCGGTCTTTCAACAGTCCCGCGACGTCTTCTTTGTCATAGCCTTCAAAGGCTTCACTGGTGTAGTCGTTGACTGTTTTTTCCAGGCATTTAAACAAGTCTTTGTAATCGATAATGTAGCCATAATCTTTATCATCACCATCCAAGCGGTTGACCCGGCAAATCGCCTGGAACAAGTTATGGTCAGCCATCTTTTTATCGATATACAAGTAGGTTGCAGAAGGCGCATCAAAGCCGGTCAGCAGTTTGTCCACTACGATCAGTAGCCGCATTTGGCCAGGCTCTTCGATAAAGCGCTTTTTCACGGTTTGCTCGAATTCTTCCACTCGCTTGGCTGCTTCATCTTCCGATTGCTCAAAAAACTCGGCCAGCATTTTGCGGTAAATCTTGTACTTACTAAGTTTCTCTGTCGCGCCGGCACCAGTTTCTTCGCCCTTAATTTCAGCGGCATTGGGCTGATAGCTGGTCACTATCGCACATTTACCCAGAAACCCTGCGTCGGCAAACATTTCATACACTTTGCACGCCTGATAGACGCTGGCACACACCAGCATGGCGTTACCTGCACCTTCTTTTAAGCGTGGTTTGGTATCAAAGTCCATCAGGATATCGCCGACAATCTGTTCTAGCCGTGCCCGACTGGAGAGCAGCTTTTGCATCGAGCCCCATTTTTGCTTGATTTGCAGCTTACCCAAACGCGATAAATCTTTGGTTTTGGCTTCAAACCATTCATCAACTTTTTTCTGCGACTTCACCCGCTGGTCAATATCACGCGCTTCGTAGCGTAAATCGAGCACCACCCCATCCGATACTGCTTCGTTAAACTTGTAGGTGTGAATATAAGTGCCAAAGACTTCAACAGACTTTTTCTTGTCCTGCTTCATCAATGGTGTGCCGGTAAAACCGATAAATAGCGCATTCGGCAGAATGCTCTTCATGGCTTCATGAAGCAGACCCGACTGTGTGCGGTGACACTCATCGACAAACACAAATATGTCACCTTTAGGCGAGAAGTCAGTTGGCAGGCTTTTCTTCATCTCACTGATAAAATCGTCGGCGTTAACAGTTGATTCGTCATCGTCCTCGCTATGACGACCAAATTTATGCACCAGCGAACACACCAGCCACGGGTTTGGTTTGTTGAGCTTAACCACCAAATCAGCACCGCTTTTACTGCGGTAAATCTGCTCATCAACGCCGGAGAACACCTTTTCAATTTGTTCGTCGAGTTCGGTACGGTCGGTGACCACCAGCACGCGCGAATCACGCACATTTTCACGGATCCACTTCGCCAGCCACACCATGGTCAAGCTTTTGCCGGAGCCTTGGGTGTGCCAAATAATGCCGCCTTCGCGGCGTGCAATAAATTTCTTGGCTTCGCTAATACCAAAATACTGATTGTGCCGGCAGGTCTTTTTACGGCCCGCATCAAACACCATAAAATCGTGGATAAGTTCTAAAAATCGCTTCTTTTGGCAAATTCGGCTGATGTGGAAATCCAGAATGTATTCATAAGGGTTAACACAGTCTTCTTTCCACTCTAGGTAATGTTTGGCTGAGGTTTCGATGGTGCCATAGCGCAGGCCCTGGGTATCGTTGCCGGCCATCACTAACTGCATAGTGGTAAAGAAATTACGGATAAAGTCTTTTTTCTGGTTATCGAGGTTTTGCGCAATACCCTCAAATACCGATACGCTGGAACGCTTAAGCTCAATTACACCCAATGCGATACCATTCACATACAGCACCAAATCAGGGCGCTTTTTGTTTTCGCCTTTAACTGTCACTTCTTCGGCAATGGCAAAATCATTCGCCTCAGGGTTTTGCCAGTCAATCAACCAAATGGTTTGGTTTTGCTCACCGGCACTTTCTTTGTCCTTCACGCCGTAACGCAGCAGTTGGTAAACCTCCTTATTGGCGTAATACAGGTGCTTACCTTCACCCAAGCTTGCGGCTTTATCCAGTTGACGCAGTGCGCGGGCAATTAGCGCCGCCGAAACATCGCGATCGCTCAACCATTTGCTCAGAATCGTCTCTTCGAAATTGCGGTTATTGGCACGATCTTTCCAATCGCCTAAATAGCGGTAGCCAAGCTCTTGGGTGAACAGCCTGATAACCCGCTTTTGGGTGAGTTTTTCTTTTTGGCCTACGTCAGTCATTTGTCAGTCCTTTGAAACAATTACAGACTTGATAAACCATCGCCTTCGCAGAAGACATATCAGAACACTCAAACTCAAGTTGATTTAACAAATCACCGAAAAACTCATCTTCTAAGAAGCCAAACTCATAAAGGGCAATTTTAATTTCATCAGAGATAGCTTCTTCATCTCCAGAATTCTTGGAAATAGTCAATCTAAACGATGAATTAGAATAACTCACATATAGATAATAAACCTCTCCTTTCTGGAAGCTCGCAAACTTCAATCCTGGACGGCTATCCATTCCTCGCTGGGAATCATAGGGAAGTAAACTAAAAGGTGTAAAATCAAACGACTCTTCCGCCAACTCTCTATAAAGGAATGCAGTTTTAATTTCACTTTGATAGTGGTTTCTTTGCGACTGGTGCATCAGGATCACTGTATCCTCTTCCAACATCACAAAGCCTTGTTCCGTGATATGAAAGAGCGATGGCGTGGTAATCAGCAAATGCTGCCAATTCTGCTGATTAAAGTCCTGCGTCGATACGCTCGCGGAGCAGATGGCCTCCAAGCTTTCGAGCACATTTCCTGTGCTAAATAGCGGGTCATCAAACACTTGTTGAACATAGGTTTGCTTTTGGTTCCATTCATCGTCTGATGCAAGAGACAAGCGTAGCAATCTTGACCAAGAAAAATCCCTTCGGGCGTTTTTACCACGTAAAGAACTCAGCACATTGTATTTATTACCGCCCGTATTGATGAAATAAGTGCCTTTACAGAGAACGGCTCGCTCCCATGCATAGTTCATGTTTTCAGAACCATCTATCAGCAGATCAAAGATGGACTCTGCCGCTTTGGCATAATGTGTAAATTGCGACAAAACTTCTTCGTTGTCGGACCATTCCACATCCTGATTGGCTATGAAGTAGTCCACAACGCCGGAGAATTTAAGCACAAATCCAATCTGCCCCTTTAGGTACGGGTGATGCTCAATCTGTAAAATCCTGGTCCGCCATTCATTCGATTTCAGCAGCAGATGTGCTTTTAACTTTTCTTCAAATACCTGATATTCAGGAAACGCCTTAATATCAATATCATTGCGCAGTAAATCGAGAATTGGAGCTCTATGGCTCGCCAACTCATTCAAACTGACGAGTGAGGCATGATAGTCCGAGAAAGTATTGAATATCTTGTGCTCAGTCAGATTGAACACAACTCGCATCCATTCAACCAATTCTTGGTCACGTTTGCCATTGGCGATGGCACTGTAGAATGCGAAAAAACGAAGTTTTTCGGGGTAGCTTGTCGAATTGGCGAGAACTTTTTTAAAGGTCTCAATTTCCCGATAATAATCAGCATTTACCAAGTATTGGGTGATACCTTCCTGCGTTCGATCAGCGCTGAGCAAATCAAGATGCTCTATCAACTTGATAAGCTGCCCCTGTGATAGGGCGTTGGCATTTTCATACTCTTGTAAACTCAACACCTTTACTTCAGCGCCGTCAAAGAAAGTTTGTTGGGCCTCGTAGACACTAGTCCCACTTTGCAGCAGTTGATGCTGCGCAATAAATAACCCAATGAAATTCATCAGCTCGTCATCGAACGTATTGTCATCCGAATCGGTATTGCGAAATGGCCAAAATACATCGGCCCATTCGTTATCAATTTTGTAAATAAAGTAGTCATACCCTGAAACGGGCAAAGGCTTACGGGGCAAGCTGTAGTGTGTCGGCCAATCACCTTGAAACGATTGAATTTTTTTCTCTAACTTGGCTTTGAAGTTTTCAAAGGTAGTTAAGGGTTTGCCCCGTGCATTCATTTTTATGTAAAGATCATCAGTCAGTAAAAACTTTTCCAGGTTGAGAAATCTGAAGGTGATTACCGGCGATTCGTCGTGTGTCAACCTCAGGTAAAACTCAGGATGCCCACTGAATTTCAGGTGGATAGCATCCAGCATTGTTAACATCGACTGGATAGTTGGATCCAGGCACCAAGACGTAAAAAACCAATGTTGGTCTTTGATAATTGCAGAAACGGCATCTGCGGATCCGCAATCAGCTATCTGACTGTAATCAAAAGAAGATGTAACCAGCGCATCACAAAATTCACGCGAGCTGCTTCTGGTTTCATAGGTGAACCGAGCTTGCTGATTATGACTCAGGATAACATTGAAGGACTCCCGCTCACCCGCACTTACCGCCAAATACCAGTGCAATAAAAACAAGGTGGTAAGTCGTTGCTGCCCATCGAGAGGAATAAATTTTGATGATTCCGTGATGCTGCCATAGACAAAATCAAGGTCATTAAAAGGCCGGTTAGACTCCAGGTAGCCAAACAGGGCTTGTAAGAAGGTGTCCCGAACAACGGCCTCTTTTTGACGGCCCTGAGCGTAATCTCGCTGAATGATGGGAATTTCAATCTTCAAATCAGAGTCGCGAAACAGCTGGAAAAAACTCAAGCGCTGCCCATCATGCTCGAGGTCCAATGGTTCAGTCATTGCTTGCTCCTTGCTCTGGTAAGTAATCGGCCAACATTTGCTTTAGTGCATTCACATAGTCGTTTGCATCAGCCTCATTCCAGTGAGCCTGTTCCGTATAGGCTTTACTGTAATATTTTAAAAATGCATTCTTGGTGCAAATAGGCACAAATACCCCACGACTGTCGCTGTCAATAATCCGAGCGCGCTTGATTGGGAAAAGTGCGTTTTTGTAACTGCGATTGGTGCTGGAATCAAGCAATGCCAAATTGCCAAGATCATCAATCCAATCTACCGGTTGCTGGTGGAGTTTTTCGTTTACTGATTCAAAAAAATCATCAAAGCTGTGTCCGAGAAAATCGTCGTTTTGGAAACTCTCGACCTCACTCAACAGTTGACTGATTTGCTTATCTGCAGCCTCAATTGCAGCCTCAATTGCAGCCTGTTGGTGTTGCGCGCTCTTGGAAAGTTCTCCTTGGGGAAGGAAGAATGTGAGGGCACTTGGGTCGTTTCGTAAAAAATGCGCTAACTCATCAAGCCACTTGGTCCGCTCTTTTCCTTTTGGGGCATGCTCACCTCTGGAGCGTATATGCTCAATATCCCACTGCTCATGCTTGAATCGGTCAAATGGGAAGCGAACATCCGCATTTTTGGTTGATAGAAGCGTTTGAATATTGAACAGCAGCAAGAGTTGCCGGATCTCCATGCGGTGATCCTCATAATTTAAGTTTTCGATATCCTCCGGCAGATCTTTTGTAATTAAAGCTCTTAAGAAGCCTTTTAATTCGGTTTTAGTCATCCTCTGTTCAGCCGAGAATTCTTTTAGGCGTGCAACACTTAGATTGCTTTGAACCAAGAAGCCTATCAAATGGTACAGCTCGCGGTCTTGGTACCAATCCTCAAAGCTCAAAAAGTAATCTTTAACTTCTTTCCATAACTCATCAATGGACTTTCCATTCTCATAGAGGTCGTCCTGGAACTGAGTAAAGGTATAAAAAGCATCGTTGCCCTGTTTATTGCCTTTCATTAAATCGAAAATATATTCGATGCGCGTCGGATAAGGTTTACTGGAATCGTTGATGAAATACCAGAAAGGCGGCTCCTGAAGGCGTTTTTCAATTGCGTCCCACTCCGAGGCAATCTGCAGCTGCTTTAACTTGGCTTCTTCAGATTTAAAGTGCGATTGTTTCAAAAATAGCGCCTTAATCAGTTCTGCATTGGTCAATGGGATTTTGCCGATATTAATGCGAGCGAATACATCAATGGCGTAGCCTTGGCCAGCACTTTCTCCAGTTAAGTCATACCAAATGACTTTGACTGCATGCAGATTTTCAGAAGTCTCTAGTAAAACTCTAAGCACATGAGCTTCATCGTGTCTATTGCGACCCTCATCTCTGAACCAATGACGAATGGTTTGATAGGCTTGGTGCATGTGGAAGTAGTCAATGTTATCTTCGAAACCGTCTTCATGGATCTGCTTTAAAAAATCAGCGCAATTAGGGCGTGTTTCATACGCCAATGAAAACAATGATTTGCTGTAGCAATTTTCAAGGGTATCTTTGAGATGAACTTGTTCTAAATAACGCAAAATGAGATAGAGCGTAGTCAAGCGTTGCTGACCGTCAACCACATGCCAGTTGTCTTTTCCGCGAACAACGACAATAGGCTGCAAGCAATAAAATGCTGATGGTTCCTTTTGCGGTGCTTTCGCAAATTCCAATATGTCACTTAATAGCGCTTTGACTTGGGTTTCACCCCAACGATACCCACGCTGATAAGCTGGGATAAAAAAGTCTTCGTTCAGAAGCTCATACACACTTTTTAGACACAGATTTGAATCAATAGCAGGCGTTTCTGACATACAACACGGTCCTTGTGGTCATCGGGGCAACGATGAATGCTTTTAAAAGGGCAAATGCCAAGCGTTGAATTCCCCAATATAGAGATTTAGATAATTAAAATCTAGCACTTAGCGCTTGCGAATACTTGTTAAACACTCTTTCGGCACGTAGATCCAGCCTTCGGTGGTGACGTCTTCGGTTGGGGTGGCCATCAGCTGTGGTCGCTGGTGTTGGAATAAGGCCTCAACGGCGCAGTAGGCGTCATCGCGGCAGTCGGTGTGCCAGTGATTAAAATCGGTTTGCTCAGCAAGATTATCGATATATTGCTGCACCAAATCTGAGATCTTAAGCACTGTCGGGTAGCTTTCCAATGCGTTGTGTTGGCAATTTTGTTTTAGCTCAGTTGCCAGATACCGTTTGGGTTTGGCGTAAAGCCGAATTTGCGCAGTAAATGCAGGCCTTTGGTGGCTTGGCTGCCGATCATGTCTTTAACTGCCGACAGCGGGCTAAAGCCGTGGGCGAATAACTCGCGCTCGGTATGGCGGTATAAATACGGGTTATCGCATGATGCAGTAAAAGGCGTGGTAACAGCTTCGCCTTGTAATAACTGCAACAAACCATTGGAGAAGCCCAATGGCGTATCGATGGCCATCACCACGTTCTGCACAGTAAATGCTGCTTTGGTTGCGTCTTCAAACTGGCACAGCTTGGCCACCGTGAACAGCCAGTCGGTATAACTGGCTGCTGCGGCAATCGAATCGCGCAAGTTGCCACGCCAAGGTTTACCGACCAGCTCGCCTTGCGGATTTAACACCACCAGCGCATCGCGGCTGTTGGCGTTTTTCTCGCAGTTCCAGGCGCCGACATCCCAGCCAATATACCAAGCTTGCGGCGCAGTCATTAGGCTGCGCCTGCTGGTTTTACTAAACGAGTTTTGCCGGTTAACAGCTCTTGCATCATACCTCGTTTGATTTGGCGGGTTTTGTTGAGGCGCTTTTCTAAGGACTGAATATCTTCATCCATCTCATTTAGGATTACAGATATAGCTTCTTGCTCTTCTAGATTCGCCGGAATTACTAGCTGAAATTCTTCAAAAAGTGCTTTAGAAACAATTAGTGTCGCAGTAATACCGGCCGACGCCTTTAGTCTGTCGCTTGATAATTCAATAGCATAAAATAGGAAGTCGACATCTATATGATCATATGGAATCACAGCGTTTATCTGCTGATTGCAAGCTCCATCCCTACGCAAGATAGCGTTCTTGCCGATACTCGCTATGCAAGTTACCAACACAGTATTGGCAGGAAGAGGTCTGATGGATTGAAGACCTTTTTGAGATATTTTTCTCTCACTTGAATAGATATTCTTCGAATGAGATATATCTGTTGGAGTTATCCATGGAACATCACCATTCCAGTACTCTGCTGAACTGGTCGAGGGGGTTCCCCCAGTAGACACTCGCCCTAATTCAAAAATTGTTTTCACTTCCCAATCCTCTGGGATTTCGCCGAGTTCGCTGGGTTTGTAGCCTTTTTTGCGGCCGTCGGGGTGGTGGGCGCTCTTTTCATAAGCAAAGGCGGGCAGGCGGGTGCGGCCGGTGAGCAGTTGTTGCATGGTCGCCGTTTTAATCGCCTGCTTTTTCGCAATCAGTTTTTCCAGTTCCTGAATCAACGCATCCACATCCGATAAGGCATTGGCTATGGCGGTTTGTTCGGGCAGTGAAGGTAAAGAAACCTTAAACTGCCGAAGAGTACTAATTGTTATTTCTTGTAAGGCAGAACCATTCATCGAGGCTAAAAATCTGTCGGCACATGCTTTACTCGACAAAAAGTGCTTAACATATTTCGATGAAAAATCTGGTCTTACCGATATAAGTGCAACTCCACGTGTTAAATTGGCGCCGGCAAGATCGTTGTCTATATACCCAATCTCGCCTACTTTGCCTCGCAATGGTATAACCAAGTCACCGCTTTTCAACACAGTTCTTCTGTACGATTCGCTTATTGAAGCTGAAGTTCTGATTAAATTGTCAGTCTTGATTACTCCCCCAACAATATCAACGACTCTGAGGCAGGGTATTCCATTTATGATGTTTGGACCTGTTTGAACAATACCGTATGAGATTGGCCGATTAGGGTCCGTAATCTCAGACAAAGAATAATTCTTCCATTCGTCTAGTCGAGGTAGAGAGTTTATCTGAAACTCCAAACCACTTACTTCATGTTGGTTTTTAGATACGTTGATACTCATACCAACCACTCCAAACCCATAGCCTTCAAATGCTCAGCCACTTTGGCACTTAATACATCCACTGACTTGCTGATCTGCGGTAATGGCTCGGCATAACGCTCTTCCAAATCTTTCACGCGGCTGGCCAGTTGTTGGCCCATACGTTCAATTTCAGCCTGAATGCTGGCTTGTAAGGTGGCTTGCCATTTGTCTTGCACCAATAGGGTTTTCACGTCGCGGATGGTAAGCGTGGCGTAGCGTTTAAACACCAAGAGATCGAGCTTGTCTTGCTGCTCTTTGACAGCCTTTTTGCTGCTGCCTTCGCTATCAAACAGACGCTGGACTTGCTGCAGCGCTTTGCGCTCATCTGGGTCAGATGCGAATTTTAGTCGTGCTTTCACCGATGCTGCAGTGACTTTATCTTTGTCGTTGAGTGCATCGGCCAGCAGGCCGTCCTCGGTGCTGTGCTCTTCAATATAACTTTCCAGCTCCTGGCTGATGTTATCGAGCTCGCCTTGCAAGCGTTCGAGATCAGCTTGCTGCGCGGCAAAAAAGCGTTTCACCAATAAGGCGGGTGGAATGAGTTCGGCTTTGTATTTGGCTTTGCCGATGACTAAATCTGGCACTTCTTTCAGTTTCTCGCCTTTGGCAACCATAAGTTCACGCAGGACTTTGCCCGCGTCCCAGCCGTCTTGCACCAGCACATAGACATCGTCTTGCATGATGTCTTGCCAATAATCCATCAGCAGTTGGTAAACGTCGTATTTGCTTAACAGCGGCACTTGGTCATAGGCTTCCAGCAAGGCCTCGCTAATGCGGTGGATCAGTGCTTTGGGTGTTTCGCTGCCGTCGATACTGTCTAACTGCATTTGCGCAAACCATGCCTGAAATGGCGCGTTGGCGCGTTGGGCAAATTGCTGGAACTCGGTGTGTTGCAGGATAGTTGGCTTCACATCGCGCGCAGCGACTTTGGCGTGCAAATAACCTGGGCGTGCCGGGGTAAATAAGCTATCGCGCAGGCTGGGTAATACTTGCCAGAAATCGCCTAAGGCGGCGACGTCACGCTCTGGGATACCACCGGCTAAATGGGCGGATAAATCGTGTAAGTCTTCGCCTTCGCTGCTGTCGATGTAACGCGGGATATTTAGGTTGTAGTCGTTGCCGGCAATTTCTTTGAGCGAGACTAAACGACTGTAGCCTTTAAGTTCCAGCTGTTTGGTAAAGACATCAACGATTTTATGAATGTCTTGCGCGCGCAGGCGGTTTTTATTGCCGTCTTTGGCAAAGCCTTTGCTGGCATCGACCATAAAGATGCCTCCTGCGGTTTTACTAAGGTCGAGCGGATCTTTGAGCATCCGGCTTGCGGCCGATGCTTTATCAATGACGATAATACAGGCGGGAATGCCGGTGCCGTAAAACAGGTTGGCCGGCAGACCAATAATGCCTTTGATATAGCCTTGTTTTAGCAGGTTTTCGCGGATGCGCGCTTCGGCATTACCGCGGAACAACACACCGTGCGGCAGAATGACTGCGCCTTTGCCAGTGCTTTTTAAGCTTTTGATGATGTGCAGCAAAAAGGCGTAGTCGCCGTTTTTTTCTGGCGGCACGCCCCAGGCAAAGCGTTTAAATTCATCGTGCTCGGCGTTAATGCCGCTGGTCCAGTTTTTATTAGAAAACGGCGGGTTAGCAACGGCAAAGTCGAAGGTTTTCAGCTCGCCGTTGGTGTCTTTCCATTCAGGTGCAGCCAGCGTGTTGCCTTTGGCGATTTTGGCGGTGACGTTGTCATGCAAAATCATGTTCATGCGGGCCAAGGCGCTGGTGGCGTTATCCATTTCCTGACCAAAAATCGACAAGCCGCGGGGCGCTTCGTCATTGGCTTTAAGCAGCAAAGAGCCTGAACCACAGGTTGGGTCGTACACTGAGGTGCTGGGCATTGCATCGGCTGGAATGCCTATCACTTTGGCGAGAATTTTTGAGACTTCCGACGGGGTATAAAACTGGCCCTTGGATTTACCTGATTCAGTCGCGAAGTGGCGCATCAGGTATTCGTAGGCATCGCCTAATAAATCATCGCCATCGGCGCGGTTGCCGGATAAATCTAAACCTTCAAAAATACCCACCAGCTTGGTTAAGCGATCGACCATTTCCTTGCCTTTGCCAAGCTTGTCTTCGTCGTTAAAGTCGGCAATGTCGATAACACTTTTTAAATCATTTTCTTCGGCCAGTTTGGCAATGATTTTGTTAATGCCTTCGCCGATATCGGGCTTGCCCTTGAGTGCGACCATGTTTTTGAAATCGGCCCCGACGGGCACGTCAATCATGGCGGTTGGGTCATTTTGGGCTTTGTCGGACACGTACTTCATAAATAGCATGGTCAGTACGTAATCTTTGTATTGGGAGGCATCCATACCGCCACGCAGCTCGTCGCAGCTGGCCCACAGGGATGAATAGAGTTCGGTTTTTTTGATTGCCATGGTGACTGTGTATTCCCTTAACAAAACTTGGGCCGATGCAGGATATCGTGGCACCGGCTTGCGAGGATGGGGTAAGTGCGCATACCTTACCAGCAAAATGGTACTCGGCGAAGCGTGAGCGTGGCAAGCTGTTTGGTTAATCAACAAATTGGTTGGTAAAACTCAAAAAGATATGGCAAAGCTTTTAGGTCTTTGGGGTGATTCAAGTGGTCCTTATGGGACCACTACAGTTATGGCAAAGTAAGTGAAGGCGATTTACTTCTCGTAAACACTGAGAAAATAAAACCAGGCATGCCCCTAATGCCGTTCACTTAAGAGTGAACGGCATTTTTCTTTGGTCTAACCGGAAACTTGTTTTTGCTCATTTTAAGAACTCGTGGATATGCCCTTTCCCGTTTACCATCCAGCTTAAATTGCCGTGCATTTCGTTCTATATCCAATACGTCTCTCGGGACATTCCCCGGTGTTTGTGATGGCAGTTGTGTCAACTTGAAGATGATATAACTCGCCGCATCCCGAAAACTCAGTTGATTGGGGTGGACCGATCGCTGGGGTAACGCATCGGGTCAGTCAACGAGGTCAAAATGGCGACTGACTTACCTTTCACTGTCTTAGTCAATAAACGCGCTTCAAGAGTTTCAGGGAGCTGCGGCCATTTCTTTCTGGCTTGAGGTGTAGTGGTGAGTTTCACCCACTGGTCATGCTTTCCTAGCGTTCGCACCACCTCATATTGAGTGCCTTTCTTCAATGGCAACAACCAGTGGCTATCAGGTTGCGCTTGCTGCCAAGCGTGTAACAGGCCGAGCGAGTAAAATCCTCGGTCAAATAGGGTTAGGCTGTGATTGGGAATGCTAGGAATGAGCTGGGACGCTAAGTTCATTTCATTTTCAGCAACCGAATCAAAGGCGCTGTTGACCAACAAATGGCTGCTTAATTCCATCAAGCAAACCATGCGAATTTGCGGATAAGCCGCTTCGCCTGAAGCGTTTGCGGTACGCGCAAAGGCGGCTTGATTTTGGACACTATCGGGTGTCCGCCACACTACACCGTCAACACCATACAAGTTAAGGCCGCACCAATGAGGATGTTCAGCTCTCGCGTGCCAGGTATTGGCGCTGCGACTAAATACTTCTCTAATAACCTCACTGCCCAATCGTTTACGAGCCTGAGTCACGGCGCTGCGTGCAACATAATCAATCTCTTGCGGCAAAACAATATCGAGTTTGTTGATGAGTGACCGAACAGACTCCCCTCGGAACAAAGCCATTCCGATAACGGCCCAAATCATCGCGTCCATCGGCAATTTACGCCGTCTTAACGTCGCAACGCCCTGAGAGTCTAGACAAGATTGAATTAACTCAGGTTCTAACACATCTGCTAAGCAGGTGAATTCGGTTAGGCGGGTAATATGAGTACGGGCGAGTGCTTCTGAGAGTTGCATAAAAAATCCGATGACATGAGGTCATCGGATTTTGATCTTTTCAGCGAGATCGTCAAGCGATCTGTCTTAACTGATCGGCATTA
>NZ_JAKKRO010000049.1:0-37572 GCF_025654235.1 Shewanella sp. SM32
ACTGCCAACCCGAAGGTTAAGCAGTTTCGATTAACTCAACACCTGTGAGTGTCCACACAGATTTCTTGTTTTATCTTGTTAAAGAGCAACTCAATATTCGTAAGAGAACTTGAGTACCACACTGAGCGCCGAACGCTTCCAGTTGGCTAGGGCTGCGTATTCTACGCATTTCCCGTTTCGCGTCAAGGAGTTTTTGCAAACTTTCTCAACACTCATCAATCAGTAAACTCATCAATGAACTGTCACACCAGGCTGCTTAACGCTGTCTGCCGTGTCAGTGGATGCGCATTATAGGCAGCAGGAGATTTTGTGCAACCCCTATTTTCAGGAAATTTGCAGTTAATTCTAATTATCTAATCTAGCCACACCATACCCACAACTTACCCCCCAAAGTTATCCACAATTCAGCCAAGACTGCGCCTTTGTTTCGCATTCTGTATAGCCAAAAGCCATTAGATGATTTGTTGGTAGTTATAAAAATAGAAGACTTTCGTCTTTTAAAATGAAGATTAAATGGGGCTAAGCGCGAGATTGACCAACGGATCGGCTTAAATGGATTTGTTTTAATGGCGACAACGCCTGACCATTAGTAAGTAACGAGTTTGTGTGTAAAAACTAAAGGCATGACTATGATAGGGTTCATTGGTGCATATAGATGTAGAAATAAAACAAACCCACAAAAAAAGCCAGCTTACGCTGGCTTTTTACATCAAGTTACCTTAACGGCAATCGATTACACGGCAGTCTGGAAGATCACTTCCGATGCTTTTTTTGTGTAAGACTCGATTTGATCGAAGTTCAAATAACGGTATGTGTCAGCTGCTGTTGCATCTAACTCTTTAGCGTATTCTTGATATTCTTCAGGTGACGGCAGACGACCTAACAGTGCAGCAACCGCAGCCAATTCAGCAGAGGCTAAGTAAACGTTAGCACCTGTACCTAAACGGTTAGGGAAGTTACGGGTAGAAGTCGATACCACAGTTGAACCTTCAGCTACACGTGCTTGGTTACCCATACACAGTGAACAACCAGGGATCTCGATGCGCGCACCTACACGACCAAAAATCGCGTAGTAGCCTTCTTCAGTCAGCTGATCTCTATCCATCTTAGTCGGTGGTGCAATCCACAGACGTGTTGGCAGGGTTTTAGCAAACTTGTCTAGCATCTTACCGGTTGCGCGGAAGTGGCCAATGTTAGTCATACAAGAACCTACGAACACTTCATCAATCTTAGTTTGCGCAACAGATGACAGTAAAACGGCATCATCAGGATCGTTTGGCGCACACAGGATTGGCTCTTTGATGTCATTTAGGTCGATTTCGATTACTGCAGCGTACTCAGCATCTTTATCGGCGCTCATCAGCTCAGGATTGGCTAACCACTCTTGCATGCCTTTGATACGACGTTCAATCGTACGACGATCGCCATAACCTTCAGCGATCATCCACTTGAGCATGATGATGTTGGAGTTCAGGTATTCAATGATAGGTTCTTTGTCTAACTTGATGGTACAACCGGCAGCAGAGCGCTCAGCTGAAGCATCAGACAGTTCGAAAGCTTGTTCAACTTTCAGTGATTCTAAGCCTTCGATTTCCAGTACGCGACCAGAGAAGATGTTTACTTTACCTTTCTTCTCAACGGTCAGCATGCCCAGTTCAATGGCTTTTAATGGGATAGCATGAACCAGATCACGCAGTGTGATACCCGGTTGCATTTTGCCCTTGAAGCGCACTAATACGGATTCAGGCATGTCGAGTGGCATAACGCCAGTCGCTGCAGCAAACGCTACTAAGCCAGAACCCGCTGGGAATGAAATACCAATTGGGAAACGCGTATGTGAGTCACCACCCGTACCAACTGTATCTGGTAGAAGCATACGGTTTAACCACGAGTGGATAACACCATCACCTGGACGCAGTGATACACCGCCGCGGTTCATGATGAAATCTGGCAGAGTATGATGTGTGTTCACATCCACTGGCTTTGGATAAGCCGCAGTGTGACAGAATGACTGCATAGTCAAATCAGCACTGAAACCTAAACAAGCTAAATCTTTCAGCTCATCACGGGTCATAGGACCTGTCGTGTCTTGTGAACCGACAGACGTCATCTTAGGTTCGCAGTATTGACCAGGACGCACACCCGCTACGCCACAAGCTTTACCGACCATCTTCTGTGCAAGTGTATAACCTTTGCCAGTATCAGCGACATCTTGAGAACGTACAAAGACGTCAGATAACCCTAAGCCTAATACGTCACGGGCTTTGTCAGTTAAACCACGACCGATGATCAATGGAATACGACCACCAGCACGAACTTCGTCTAACAAGACTTCAGTTTTTAAGCTGAATTCTGAAATCACTTCGTCGCTATCGTGACGCTTAACCACACCGGCGTATGGGTAGATGTCAATCACATCGCCCATTTCCATCTTGTTTACGTCAAGCTCGATTGGCAGTGCGCCCGCATCTTCCATAGTGTTGAAGAAAATCGGTGCAATTTTACCGCCAAGGCAGAAACCACCAGCGCGCTTGTTGGGTACGAATGGAATATCATCGCCCATAAACCACAGTACTGAGTTAGTCGCAGATTTACGTGATGAACCCGTACCCACAACGTCACCCACATATACTAATGGATGACCTTGTGCTTTTAATGCTTCAATTTTTTTCACTGGGCCAACGGCGCCAGCAACATCAGGCTCGATACCATCACGGGCGTTTTTCAGCATAGCTAACGCGTGCAATGGGATATCAGGACGTGACCATGCATCTGGTGCAGGTGACAAGTCATCGGTGTTGGTTTCACCAGAAACTTTAAATACTGTCAGAGTGACTTTGTCGGCCAGTTTTGGACGGCTTAAATACCAATCTGCATTCGCCCACGCTTCAACCACTTGCTTAGCAAACTCATTGCCCGCTTCCATCTTCTCAACCACATCGTGGAAAGAATCAAACATCAGCAGAGTGTGAGATAACGCTTTAACGGCTAAAGGTGCTAACGCTGGATTATCCAACTGCGCGATCAGAGGTTCGATGTTGTAGCCGCCTTGCATTGTGCCTAATAACTCAGTAGCACGCTCAGCAGACAGAATCGGTGATTTTTCAGTGCCTTTGGCAACCGCATCTAAAAAAGCAGCCTTAACATAAGCGGCTTCATCAACACCTGGGGGAATTCGATTTTCAAGCAGGTCGAGAACGAAAGCCTCTTCACCTGCGGGTGGGTTTTGAATTAACTTAACCAGTTCAGCCACTTGATGTGCATCTAATGGCTTAGGGACTACGCCCTCTGCAGCACGTTCTGCGACGTGTTTACGATATGCTTCTAGCACGGCAACATTCCTCTTTGTTTGGCGCTCTAACAACGAAACTGCACGTCTTCTTAATTGAAGCTGACAGTCCGACATGATCGACCCGTATTTCCGGCCTGCAGTATACTACAGCTTTGCAAAAGTATGAATCAGGTCACACTCGGCAAAAAGCGAAATAAGGACTAAATCCGGCGGCGAATGCCAACTTACGGGAAGATTAAAACAAGTGAAATTAGACAATAGTTTGAAAACAGACAAAAAACCATACACTACAAATAGTTAACAATGTTTCATTAATTTTAAATCGAACAAGCAATTTTCCGCGCCCCAGAGCAAATAGGTATAAATTTTTCTCATCTTGCTGCATTTTGGCTTTTAAGATGCAGTGCAAGAACTTACACTCAGGCTTAATTTACTGCATATCTCAGTTATTTCCTTAGTCCATCGGAGTACCAATGACATCCCTTAGCATTCAAGCCGTTATTTTTGATATGGATGGCGTTTTAATCGATTCAGAACCCCTATGGCAGCGAGTCGAGTATGAAGTGTTATCCGCACTCGGCGTGCCAGTGACGATAGAAACGATTCAACAAACCACGGGCTTACGCATCGATCAATGCGTCGATTATTGGTACCACAAGGCACCTTGGCCACACTATGATAATGCCAAGGTCAGCCAAACGATTGTTGATAAAGTTGCAAATGAAATTCTGGTTAGCGGCGAAGCTATGCTGGGCGTCCACGAAGCGATTGATCACTGCCAAGCGCTTGGCCTTAAAATCGGCTTAGCGACCTCGTCGTTCTACACTATTATTGAGGCAGTTCTTTCTAAGCTAGGACTCAGTGATAAATTTATGGCAGTACAATCGGCCGAGGGACTCACCTATGGCAAACCCCACCCAGAAGTTTATTTGAATTGCGCTAAGGCGTTAGATGTTGATCCCCGTTGTTGTCTTGCCATCGAAGATTCCTTTAACGGCTTAATTGCCGCCAGAGCAGCCAACATGCAAACGGTCGCGATCCCTGCGCCAGAACAAAGAGGCGATGCTAAGTGGATTATCGCCCATCATCAGGCCGAGAGTTTGTTGGCATTAACAACAATTTTGGCAAAATAACGTCACAACACACTGCGTTTCTGCAGGGCGGATAAGCTTAGTCTTTGCCCTACGGATAAATAGCACAATGGTGTATGCACCAGAAGGAATTCAATGTGAAATACCTGTCCTTAATACTGCCCATGGGCTTAATACTCATGTCCACCTGTTTACCCGCTAGTGCAGGTGAGACCATGCACTGTAAACAACAAGTGATCAATACGGGCGATACTTTAACGACTGTGCAGGATAAATGCGGCTCGCCCAGTGATATTCGAGAATACAGTCTGCCCGCGACTTATCTCAACGCTAACGGAGACAGGGTGATCGATCCCAGCAAGTTGCCAACTGAGTATCAAGAATGGACCTATGACTTTGGACCAACACGCTTAATGCGTCGCCTGTATGCCACTGATAATAAAGTCACTAAAATCGAATCCTTAGGTTACGGACATTAATCGGCAGCATCCTAGATTATGGTCATCAATAAAAAAGCCAGACATTGTCTGGCTTTTCTTATTTCAATCTAATGAATGTATTACCAAATTTTCACACGCTCATCTGGTGTTAAATACATTTTATCGCCTTGTTTCATATCGAAGGCCTTATAGAAGGCTTCCACGTTACGTGGCGTACCCATGGCACGATAATGGCTTGGTGAATGCGGATCTGTCAGCAAACGACGGCTCAGCTCTTCATCACGGTAATTACGGCGCCATACTTGCGACCAACCCACAAAGAAGCGTTGCTCGCCCGTTAAACCATCGAGCACAGGTGCAGGTTTGCCGTTAAGGCTCATCAAATACGAACGTGCCGCAACGGTTAAACCACCTAAGTCGCCGATGTTTTCCCCTAAGGTCAAATCACCATTAACAAACTTGCCGGGCATTGCCTCATAACCTGAGTATTGCGCAGACAACTGCTTACCGCGTTTTTGGAACTCTTCTCTGTCTTTATCTGACCACCAATCACGCAGGTTGCCATCACCATCGTATTTAGCGCCTTGGTCATCAAAACCATGGCTAATTTCATGGCCGATCACGGCACCTATACCACCGTAGTTAACGGCATCATCGGCATCCATATTAAAGAATGGCGGTTGCAGAATCGCAGCAGGGAACACAATTTCGTTTTTCACTGGACTGTAATAAGCATTCACCGTTTGTGGTGTCATGCCCCATTCCGTACGATCAATTGGCTTGCCTAGCTTGTTAATCATGTCTTGATATTCAAACTGAGCGTAACGCATGTAGTTACCGACTAACTCGTCAGCCTTAATATCTAAACCTGAGTAATCTTTCCATTTATCTGGATAGCCAATTTTGTAAGTAAATTTAGCCAGTTTTTCTTGGGCGGCGACTTTGGTTTCTGGCGTCATCCACTCGAGTTCATTAATGCTGACTTCAAAACCTTTGATCAAGTTTTTGATCATGGTTTCCATGCGTGCTTTAGCTTCTGGCTTGAAGTATTGCTTAACGTACTCTTCACCCACTAACTCACCAATCACTTGGTCGGCGCCATCAACTGCTTTTTTCCAGCGTGGCTGCTGCTCTTCGATACCCATTAAGGTTTTGCTCTTAAAGGCAAAGTTCAAATCAACAAAGTTTTTACTCAGTAACTCGGCGTAGCTATCCACTAAGTGGAACGCAAGATAATCCTGCCAAGCCGATACTGGGAATGTCTCGAAACTGGCGCCGAGTTTTTCAAAATAAGAGGGCTGACGCACAATCACTTCAGTCACTTTATCGCCTAAGCCCGCACTCGCAGCAAAGGCATTAAAATCGAATTGACCGGTTAACTTTTGCAGTTCAGCACGATCTAACTTGTTGTATGCCTTGTTGGCATCACGGGATTCGACTCGGCTCCACTGACTTTTAGCGATCATCATTTCGATGTCAGCGACGTTTTTAGCCGCACGTTTAGCGTCCTTGTAACCTGCTTCAGTCAGTATCTCTGTCACATACTTAGCCATGGCTTGACGATTAGCAGCAAATTTAGGATCATCTTTAAGGTAATAATCACGATCCGGTAGCGTGAGGCCTGACTGGCTTAAATACACCGCATATTGAGTTGAGTTTTTAGCGTCATTATTGACGTAAAAACCAAAAGGAATACCAGAACCCGTCGTCAGTAATTTGCCCATAACAGCGGGTAAGTCAGCGTGTGTTTTTGCGGCTGCGATATCTGCCAGCAAAGGCTTTAGTGGTGTAACACCTAAGGTTTCAAGTAAATCGGTATTCATGAAACTGGCATTGAAATCACCGATTTTCTGCTCATTAGAGCCTGCAGCAGGATTCTTTTTAGCGGCCGCTTCGTCGATAATTTTCTTCAATGCATCTTGGCTTTGGTCGTACAACACAGAAAACGCGCCATAGTTAGATTTGTCAGCAGGAATAGGCGTATTTGCCAACCATTTTCCGTTAACGCTGTAATAGAAATCATCTTGATGGCGAACTGAGGCATCAAAGTTTTGCAATTCAATGCCAGACACCGCGACGGCTTCAGTTTTAGGCTCAGTACTACAAGCAGCTAAACCTAAACTCAAGGCGATACTCAGTGCCAGTGTGCTTATCTTCTTCATTGTTTTCCCCAGCTTCCGTTGAGAGTTATTATTTTTCCCGCAAAACCTTAGCATCTTGGCACGCCTCACAGTAGTAAGATTTTGTAAAAGGATATGACACTTTAGCGACACTCTTAGCTATTTCGGCAAGATAACTTCCATAGGGATGACGCTTATAGTTTTTCCATCGACCAAAAAGTAAGGGCACAGCCTCAGTCATGCCCTTAAGTTCTTTACACCAATCTCAAACTAGAAGTTTTTACCCACAAATAAATAGAAAGACTTATCGCCAAGATCTGTGATCCCAAAACCAAGTGCCGCGGGTCCCATGGAAGTATCTGTACCGATATAAAGACTCGATGCATAAATCAGATCGGTCAGGGTGACGTCAGTGCGCTCGTCCCAGACATTCCCCGCCTCTAAACTCCAACCTAGGTATAGAGGATAATCTGTCATACCTAGCGCATCACGCCCGAGATCATATTGATAAATAAAGGCCCCAAACACTTTATGTGCGCCCATAATGGAGTCTTTATGGTAACCAGACAGGTTTAAGAATCCTCCCAGCTCGGATAAATGCAGCGTATTGACACCATCATTATTGTTGGTAGCAATCGATGCCTTACCAACAAAAGCGTGGTTACCGACACTCAAGGCACCTTTCCAGTCGGCCTCTATTTGCACGCTAAATTGGTTTTGATTATCGTCGATACTGTCATTGAAATCTTCATTACGCACGTAGACGTTTAAGGTTACGCGATTACCTGATGTTGGAAAGCTAATGCTATCTAAGCTATCGTAACCGAACCTAAAGTAAGCACCATAGGAACTAAAATCTAAGTCCTGCGTTAACCAAACATCATTGACTATCGACCCCTTCTCTGCGACTAAGCCTAACTCAATCATCCCTTGTAAGGTGTAGTTATAACCTATGCCTAATTCAATCGTATGGGTTTTCTTGTCGAAGGTTAAGATACGACTGTTATTATCGTATAAGTCCCAATCACGGGTATCGTATTGATAGCGGGCACGGCTAAAGAACTGTTGGTCCCTGTCTAAAGGCTGATAGAACTCAGTTGCAAACAACTTTTCAATGCCGAGTTTGACCTCATTACGCCACTCGCCACCATTAAAGGTCAAATCGGTCATGGTATAAGCCATGTCAAAACTGATGGCAGATTCTGAATTAAAGTCATCCTCCCAATTAAAGCCCAGTTGGAAATAATTCGGCCCCCAAGACTTAGCCTTAGTGGTGACTGTGAGTATGCGGCCATCCTCACCTTCTACAAATTCAGCATCGACACGCTCAAATTTATTGAGGGAGTAAATACGCTTTAACGCCTCATTAAGCTCGTCTTTAGATACAGCTTGCCCAGGTTTAATATCCAAGGTTTCCGTCAAGAGATTCAAACTCACCTTAGATTGGTTTTCAAATACGATTTCATTAATGGGATGACGTACATCCGCCATTAATAATTTACCTTTGGCTTTTTTAGCCTCGACGTAGGCAGCATATTCCTCAGGGCTCACGCTCATACTGCTCAACTTATAAAGCTGACCATTAGCGGCTTCTTTTCCAAGGGTTAATGCCAGCGGCATAATAGTGAAATCAGTGGTGCTGAGGGCGTCAATCGCGGGTCGGATCAATACATCTTTATCTGTCAGTAATTGTTTTTGTTTTTCAGTGCTGGCATTGGTCAAAAAATTAGAGAGCTGATCGAGCACTGCGATAGTACTGTCTAATTTATCTTTTTTGACCAGAGGCGAGCCAATATCGACGGCGATAATAATATCGGCTCCCATGGCCTTAACCACATCGACGGGCATGTTATTAGCAATACCACCATCGACCAATAACTTGCCTTCAATTTGTGCGGGCTGAAGTGCACCAGGTACAGTTGCAGACGCTTGCATGGCTTTAACCATACTGCCGTGACTAATCACCACAGGTAAGCTAGTTTCTAAGTCGGTTGCAACCGCTCGGTAGGGAATGGCTAAATCATCAAAATGACCAAATTGCTGTACCAGATCTGTCGACTGACGTAAAAGTTGCGACATAGTCTGTCCACGTAGCAGACCACTTGGCGCCCTCACTTGGCCTTCGTTATAGCCAATGTTTAACGGAATATTGTAACGGTCGCGTAACTGTTTATCCCTGTAACTCAAAATATTGCGCGGTATGGTGTCCGAGTAGCCACTGTCCCAGTTGACCCCCATCATGATAGCTTCCACTTCACTCGCACTGTAACCCAGTGAATACATGCCAGCGACATAGGCACCTATGCTGGTGCCCGCGATATAATCGACTGGGATGTTATGTTCTTCTAATATTTTGAGCACGCCCACGTGAGCAGCGCCTTTAGCACCACCACCACTGAGTACGACACCAATTTTAAGGCGCTCTGCAGCCAAAGACGGGGTAACACACAAACACAAAATAATAGAAGCGAGTAGTTGACGCATCATGTGAGGCTACTTTTTATGGGATAAAAATCCGAGTTATATTAACAAACTTATCGATTTAACCGTCAGTCATATTTTATCTGGACCGACTAGTGATAAGTTTGTGTACTCTTTATACAAACAGATGAAGTTTAATTGAATAAACTGCTAAACAAAATATCCATCATCACTGAAGACGATAACGTTTACATATCAAGCTCACTGGCTTATATCGTGCAGACGATTGCCCATCAGCTGTACAAATATTAAGTATTCGCGAGCCAATAATAGACTATGTTTCTAGCTTAATGATCAATAGAGACGATTTTGTTATCTGTCTCTAAATAGCGCTCAAAATCATCAACGCACATAGGTTTAGCAAAATAATACCCTTGAATAATATAACAGCCACGGCTAAAGACTTGCTCTAACTGCTCAACCGTCTCAATCCCTTCAGCAACCACATTTAATTTAAGGTTACGGGCTAATTCAATAATACTGCTCACAATCGCCTGATCTGCGGTATTAGTGGCGATATCAATCAAAAATGAGCGATCAATTTTTAGAGTATTGACCTCAAAATTACGCAAATAAGCCAGTGAAGAATACCCAGTACCAAAGTCATCGATGGCAACCTCGATCCCCAAAGATTTCAATCGAGTCAGATGGTCTTTAGCGACATGCAACTCCTTCATCAATACGCCTTCGGTGATTTCTAATCCTAAAGATGCTGTTGGCATTTGGGTTTCTTGCAAAATTCTTTGGATATCTTCAATAAAATCTGGCTGCCTAAAATGCACCGCCGAAATATTAACCGACAACTTAAAGCCCGAGCCATAGCGCTTAGTCCAATTGGCCCCCTGCACACAGGCTTGTCTTAATACCCAGCGGTCAATATCAACAATTAAACCGCAAGCCTCAGCAACTTTAATGAAAATATCGGGGCGAATAAAGCCGTCTTGCGGATGTTTCCAGCGAATTAATGCCTCCATTCCTATGAGCTTATCATTACGCAAAATATCAATTTGCGGCTGGTAATAAAGCTCGAACTCTTGCCGCTCTATAGCTTTGCGTAAATCGGCTTCAAGCCGTAAATGATAGAGGGCTTGAGCATTACGCTCCGAGGAATAATATTGAAAATTGCCTCGCCCTTCTTCTTTGGCATGGTACATAGCAAGATCGGCATTCTTGATAAAAGCCTCAGGCTGCACCGCATCGTCGGGCCAAATACTGATGCCTATACTGGTAGAAATATAAAATTCCCGACCATACAACTTAAAAGGCGCGACAATTTGCTCCAACAGGCGCTCGGCGACATGGTTAATATCGTCAATGCTGTTTGCATTGCGGAGTAAAATCACAAATTCATCGCCACCAAAACGACAGAGTAAATGCTCACTGGAAATACAAGATTGCAGTCGGCTTGATGCTTCGACCAGCAGAGCATCGCCCATGCTATGACCATAGGAATCATTAACATGCTTAAATCTATCGAGATCTAAAAACAGTAGCGCCAGTTTCTCACCTGTTTGCTGCGCAGCTTGAATCGACTGTAATAGACGGCTAGAAAATAAGGAGCGATTTGGCAAACCAGTAAGCACATCGTAATTAGCCAAACGGCGTAAATCGGCTTCAGTACGTTTACGCTCCGTGATATCAGAAAATACCACCACATAGTGGGTTACTTTCCCGTTAATGCTTTGCATCACCGACACGTTTAGCCACACAGGACAGAGTTGCTGATTGGCACGGATTAACTCCCGCTCTCCGGTCCAAGACTGACTATCACGGAGAAGTTGCTTAATCTCCGATGCTAATCCGTCATTCATCTGTACGAATTGTGCAAATGGTTGCCCAACTAAGTCGTCAGAATCTATACCAATAATTTGTTGCGCAGCGTAATTCGCAACGCGAATACCGCCTTCGACATCTAAAATCAACACACCTTCAGAGGTATTGCCAAACGCTTTCGCCAATAAATTAATTTCATCTTCTAGCTGGCGTTGCACAGTAATATCGCTATAAATACCCGCGACCCGTTCAATTTCATTTGAGTGCTTATTGCGAGCAACTGGCCGCCCTCTAACCCTCAGCCATCCCCAATTACCGTCCTTACGCTGATAGCGATATTCGGCCTCGAATCGGTCAATCTCACCCGCCATCATGTTGTCCCACTGAGCGAGAGCTTTCTCCCTATCCTGCGGATGCACAGGCAAATCCTCTAAGCTCACCACAATCTCATTGGCATGCGTACCAAGCACCGAACCGCGATTATCAAGGTGAAATGCCTGAGTATTTTTATGCCACTCCCAGAGATCTGAGTCACTGCCGCGCAAAGACTGCCTTAACCTGTCTTCACTCTCCGTTAATGCCAGATTCATCTGCTTAAAGGTATTAATCTGTCGTTGTCGGTACCAAGCAAGACTTAGAGCAATAATAGAAAATAACAGCAGCAAAATACCTTTAAAACCTTGGGATAACCACCAATGCTGCTCAACATAAAAAGGATATGAGAACGGCTTATCTGACCATATCCCATTAACTTGACTCAAAATATCTAACACATAGCCACCCGCCGCTAATCCTGCGAGGTTGATCTGAGATTCCCCCTGCAACAAGACGTAATGGCTATCTTCATCCTGATAACGTAATCGGTATTTAAATTGAATTGGCGAATCATCGAGATAATCTAAGTTAGTGATTTGAAAACTCACCATATTCGCATCGGGTTTGATAGTCATCAGGTTACGCGGCAACAAGGATACTTCTGTCGTGTTGTTATAGTACACAGAGACAGATTCAAGCATCACATGGTCATCGGTTATACGATTGACCAGCCTATTGACATCGAGTCGCATCACACCTTCAGGTGTTCCTAAGTAAAAGCCTGTTTTTGGCGAATAAAAATAAGCGCCCTCGTTCATTTCATCGGAAATCAAACCATCGAGTTGATTAAACATGGCGATATTGCCCGTTTGAATATCCTGACGAATCAAAGAATCAGCACAACCCACAAGATTTGACTTAGGGGTCTTTTGAATAAAAAACACTGAACTACAATTTAATTGCCATTCGGAAGTCAGTGAAACTAACGATTCCGTCTGCTGCTGATATTCAAACAAACCTTTTTCATAGGAACCAAACCAGATAATTCCCGGGGACATTTCTTCAATATGGCTAATCGTTGGTTGTGCCGCAAAAGCATTAAATAAGTGCCGTTGATCATGAAACTCGTTTTGACTGTCTATGTAACCAAAGACTTTTTTACCGCCAACCCAAAGACGACCGTCAGAGCTGCGATAAATAGTGCGGATCACAGGCCGCTTGGGGCCATCAAATTCGTTCGATGACTTATCAATATCAAATGGCTGGGGCTCATAGAGTCCCATTTCCCAAAAATAGAGTCCCGTGGTAGTCGCAATCCAGACGCGTCCTTTCAGTTTGGGATCCCGATAAGTTTTATATATGAGCTTATTTTTAAAGTCATCCTGACCGTGAGTCCATTTAGAAAAACTGCTTCCTTGCAAGGTCTCTTTATCAATAACAAAAAGACCACTGGTTGTTGAGATCAGTAAATAATGGTCCTCAAACTCACTAATATCATAAATACTTTCGTGGGGATTAAACCCCTCAATCGGAATGTTAACCGCTTTTTTACTGCCCTTAGCAACAAAATCTACACTGGAAGAACCGAGCCAAACCCCTTCATCACTGGCATGTACAGACCAGGTCATGGCATCGCTCAGCTGATAGGGTTCATCTGCCGCATAAGTATCAAGAATGAAATCAGGCGGTGACGCTAACAATGCCAATCCATCACCAGAGCCTCCAACCCACATCAAGCCTGCATCATCAAACAACATGGCTTTCAGCGTTTCCATGTTGGCCTCAGCCTTCAACTCTTGCTGATAATTCTCAATCAACCGCGTCTCAGGCGACCATTTTAACAAGCCAATACGACTGGCAAACCACAAATACCCTTTAGCATCTTCAATGATCGCTGTGCTCCAATCGGGTAATTCTGGCACAGGTGTAATTTGATGAGCGATTTGATCTAATTGATAAACACCACGCCCTGTCGCAATCCAGATCCTATGTTGAGTATCCTCCAACATATCGAGAATACTGCCCATAGATTCGGTCCAAGGGTATTGAAATAGCCGTTCGCCCTTGTTGTCGAGGAGCTCTAGTTGCAACTGCCCCGCAACCAACATGTGTCCATTGGGCATAAGCAATAACTTGCGCCAAGGAAGGTCGCGATTAACAGCTAATTGAGTGATAAGGCGAAGTTCTGACTTTGAAGGGGAAAACTCATAGATCTGACCATTATCAATTAATAATCGCCATGTTTTGCTATTCTTGCGGGCTGCCGATATCAGCGCACCACCTGGAAACTGCGGGAATAGATAGGGAGAACCAAACGCGGTAAATTGATTTTGTACTATATCGTAAAGGTAAATCGCGGCATTGGTACTGACCAATAACTTGTCTCGGTCGATGTTCACCACTGTCGTTAAAAAGTCATCCGCAAGCCGTGATTCCGTGCCAATTTTATCAATGCGCCGCACCTTAGAATTACTGACCCGATACAAGCCCTGCTCAGTAGCTGCCCATACAAAACCGTAGTCATCTAAGGCTAAACCTCGGATGCTGGTGACAGCTAAACCGTCTCTATCGGTAAAAACACGCTGCACGAAGCCGCCCGCCCAAGCCGAATGGACGCTAATCAGTGAAAGGATGAAACATGTCAGAATTGTTCTAATTATTTTTGTTTGCATGTGACAACTTACCGCATACCATAGTTGTACTGTAGCAGCTCAATCCCTTCAATTCATCCGCTTGTTTACATAAAAGTTACAAAAAAATACAGGCAATAAAAAAGCGCTCAAGTGAGCGCTTTTTTAATCGACAGCTAAATTACTTTTTCTTTGCCTTTGGGTTTGGCAAATCAGTAATAGAACCTTCGTACATTTCAGCCGCTAAGCCTACTGATTCGTGCAGTGTTGGGTGAGCGTGAATGGTTAATGCTAAATCTTCAGCATCACAACCCATTTCAATCGCTAGACCGATTTCGCCCAACAACTCGCCGCCGTTAACACCCACAATAGCACCACCGATCACGCGGTGAGTGTCTTTGTCGAAAATCAGCTTAGTCATACCTTCAGAACAATCTGACGCAATCGCACGACCACTTGCAGCCCATGGGAAAGTTGCGGTTTCGTAAGCAATACCTTGCTCTTTCGCTTCTTTCTCAGTCAAACCAACCCAAGCGACTTCTGGGTCAGTGTAAGCAATTGATGGGATGACTTTTGGATCGAAGTAGTGCTTCATGCCAGCGATAACTTCAGCCGCTACATGGCCTTCGTGCACGCCTTTGTGAGCCAACATTGGTTGACCAACGATGTCGCCGATAGCATAAATGTGCGGTACGTTAGTACGCAGTTGCTTATCAACCTTGATAAAGCCACGCTCATCAACGTTAACGCCTGCTTTTTCAGCATCTAACGACTTACCATTAGGTGCACGGCCAATAGCCACTAATACGGCATCGTAACGAACGGCTTCAGTTGGCGCGCTCTTACCTTCCATAGAAACATAGATACCGTCTTCACGGGCTTCGACCGCTGTGACTTTAGTTTCAAGGATCAGGTTGAATTTCTTCTTGATTTGCTTCGTAAATACGCGAACCACATCTTTATCAGCCGCAGGGATCACTTGGTCGAACATCTCAACCACGTCGATTTGGCTGCCTAAAGAAGCGTACACAGTACCCATTTCTAGACCGATAATACCGCCGCCCATCACTAACAACTTGCCTGGAACTTCTTTCAGTTCTAATGCGTCAGTCGAATCCCAAATACGTGGATCTTCATGCGGAATAAATGGCAGTTTGATTGGGCGAGAACCCGCAGCAATGATCGCTTGCTCGAAAGTCACTTTAGTCACAGTGCCATCTTCAGCAGTCACTTCTAGCGTGTTAGGGCCAGTGAATTTACCAAAACCGTTAACCACGTTAACTTTACGCATTTTGGACATGCCGCCCAATCCGCCAGTTAATTGGCCAATGACTTTTTCTTTAAAGCCACGTAACTTATCTAAATCGATAGTTGGCTCGCCGAAGACCACACCGTGAGCGGCAACTGCTTTGGCTTCTTCGATAACTTTAGCAACGTGCAGTAAGGCTTTAGATGGGATACAACCCACGTTAAGACACACGCCACCTAAAGTGCTAAAACGTTCAACTATGATGGTTTCCAGACCTAAGTCAGCAGCACGGAAAGCCGCAGAATAACCTGCAGGACCTGCACCTAATACCACTACCTGAGTTTTGATTTCGTTACTCATGTTTTCCTCTAATTCTCATTCAATCCGTTGGAGGAGCTATCCTGCCAACCGAAAATGCGCCAGCGCGTAAGGTGGGCGCATTTTAACCTGTGTTTGATACTGATCACAATAAACAAAAGGCTGCTCAAGATGAGCAGCCTTATATGCTTACAGAACCAAAGTACGAATATCGGACAGAATTCCTGACAGCGTTACACTAAAACGTGCAGCCATGGCACCATCGATCACGCGGTGATCGTATGACAGTGACAGCGGCAACATCAATTTAGGTTCGAACTCTTTACCATTCCACTTAGGCTTAATTTCAGATTTAGACACACCTAAAATCGCCACGTCTGGGTAGTTCACGATAGGCGTAAACGCCGTACCGCCAATACCACCTAAACTTGAAATGGTGAAACAGCTACCTTGCATATCAGCAGATTTCAGCTTGCCATCACGGGCACGGATAGAGATATCAGCCAGTTCACGAGATAACTCGATAACGCCTTTCTTATCCACGTCACGCACGACAGGCACAACCAAACCGTTTGGCGTATCAACCGCCACACCGATGTGGAAATACTTCTTCTGGATCAGTGATTCGCCATCAGAGCTTAAGCTCGAGTTGAACACAGGGAACTGTTGCAACGTTTTAGCCACAGCTTTCAGCATAAACACTAAAGGCGTGATCTTGTAATCGGCTTTTTTCTTCGCCGCTACATCGTTTTGCTGCTTGCGGAACTCTTCCATTTCAGTGATATCAGCTTCATCGAACTGAGTCACGTGAGGGATAGTCACCCAGTTACGGTGTAAGTTAGGACCAGAAATCTTCTGGATACGGCTTAATGGAATCTCTTCCACTTCACCAAACTTACTGAAATCAACTTTAGGTGCTGCAATCACTTGCAGACCACCGCCATTACCTGAACCAACAGTAGTTGCCGCAGTCGCTTTCGGACGCGACAGTTCGTATTTCACATACGCCTGCACGTCTTCTTTCATGATGCGACCTTTACGGCCAGAACCTGTCACTTGGGTCAAGTCGACACCAAACTCACGGGCTAAACGGCGTACTGCAGGAGACGCATGTACTGCACCGGTAGACACAGGGGTACCTGCGCTTGGGTGATGGGGTACTGGAGGGCGGCTTGCAGGTGTTGGGGCTGCAACAGGTGCAGCGCTCACTGGAGCTGGAGCCGCCGCTTGTGCAGCAGGTGCTGGAGCACTTACTGTTGCAACAGAAGTCGTCTCAATCGTCGCAATAACGCTACCTTGAGAAACCTTGTCACCCACTTTAACAGTCAAAGACAGCAGTTTACCGGCGAATGGCGCTGGCACTTCCATGGTGGCTTTGTCAGTTTCAAGGGTGATCAAACCTTGGTCGGCAGTGATTTCATCACCAACAGAGACGAGCACTTCGATCACATCGACATTGCTGGCATCGCCAATATCCGGCACTTGAATTTCTTTTACCGCAACCACACTTGCCGCTGGTGCAGCAGGTGCTGCGGCCACTGGCGCTACCGTAGCGGCAGGAGCCGCCTGAGCCACAGTTGCAGCTGGCGCGCTAATGCTTGGAGCCACAGCAGGTGCAGCGCCGCCCACTTCAAGCATGATGACTAAAGAGCCTTGCGACACTTTATCGCCAACCGCAACTTTAACGTCTTTAACCACACCCGCGAAAGGTGATGGCACGTCCATCGTCGCTTTGTCTGTTTCTAGGGTAATTAGACCGCTATCAACTTCAATCTTGTCACCGACAGCAACCAGGACTTCGATAACCGATACATCAGTGTCGCCACCGATATCTGGTACTGTCACTTCAACCACTTTGGTTGCGCCCGTCGCAGGAGCAGCAGCCACAGGGGCAGGAGCCGCTTGAACTGGTGCAGATGCTGGTGCCGCCTGAGCGGGTGCTGCAACTGGAGCCGGAGCGGCTGCTGCCGCGCCCGCCGCTTGCATCATAGCAATCAAAGTACCTTCAGATACTTTATCGCCCACAGCCACTTTCAATTCGGCTAAAACACCGGCGAAAGGCGCTGGAATATCCATAGTCGCCTTGTCGCTTTCGACGGTAAGAATCGATTCTTCTGCAGCTAAGGTATCACCCACAGCCACACAAATTTCGATCACTTGCACTTCATCGCCGCCGATATCAGGAACAAAAACTTCTTTTAATTCAGCCATTTTCATTGCCTCTTACGCGTACTGTGGATTGATCTTGCCAGCGTCGATACCATATTCTTTAATGGCTTTTGCTAACACATCGACAGGCAGCTCTTTGCGATCAACCAGTGATTTCAGTGCCGCAATAACGATGAACTTAGCGTCCACTTCGAAGTGGTGACGCAGATTCTCGCGGCTGTCTGAACGACCGAAACCGTCAGTACCTAATACTTTGTAATCGGTAGGAATATAAGCACGTAACTGTTCGCCGTAAATCTTCATATAGTCAGTCGCGACGATTGCAGGTGCATCACTTGAAATCACTTGGCTGATATAGGCTTGTTTTGGCGTTTCGGTTGGGTGCAGCATGTTCCAACGCTCAGCGGCTTGACCATCACGAGTCAATTCGTTAAAGCTGGTCACACTGAATACGTCGGCAGTAATACCAAAGTCTTTCGCCAGTGCTTGCGCCGCTTTACGAGTTTGTTCAAGGATAGTGCCACAGCTCATTAACTGAACTTTGCCTTTACCTGAACCCGCAACCGTTTCTAACTTGTAGATACCTTTCACTATGCCCACTTCCGCACCTTCTGGCATGGCTGGTTGCTCATAGTTTTCGTTCATTGTGGTCAAGTAATAGAAGATATCTTCTTGATTTTCGCCGTACATACGACGGATACCATCTTGTACCACAACGGCAATTTCGTAGCCGTAGGTTGGATCGTAAGTAATACAGTTAGGGATAGTGTTCGCCAATACGTGGCTGTGACCATCTTGATGCTGTAAACCTTCGCCGTTAAGCGTTGTACGGCCTGAAGTACCGCCCACTAAGAAACCACGAGCACGCATGTCACCCGCAGCCCAAGCCATGTCGCCAATACGTTGGAAACCGAACATTGAGTAGTAGATGTAGAACGGAATCATAGGTGTATCGTTGACTGAGTAGCTCGTCGCTGCTGATACCCATGAAGACATAGCGCCGAGTTCGTTAATCCCTTCTTGCAATACTTGGCCGGTTTTATCTTCACGGTAGTAAGCAACTTGGTCAGAATCCTGCGGAATATATTTTTGGCCTTCGTGAGCATAAATACCCACTTGACGGAACAAACCTTCCATGCCGAAAGTACGGGCTTCGTCAGGAATAATTGGCACAATGTTTTTACCAATTTTCTTGTCTTTCAGCAATGCTGTCAGCACGCGAACGAATGCCATAGTCGATGAAATTTCACGGCCGTTTGAGCCCTGTAAAATCGAATCAAAAATCTTCAGTGACGGCACTTCCATCTCTTCGGTGAACTTTTGACGACGTTGTGGCACGCTACCATGCAGCGCTTCACGACGGCTCATCATGTACTTCACTTCTTCAGAATCTGGACCTGGGTGATAGAAAGGCAGATCTTCTAACTGGTCATCTGGGATCGGAATATTGAAACGATCGCGGAAGTAACGGATAGACTCGATACCCATTTTCTTCACGTTGTGAGCGATGTTTTTACCTTCACCCGCATCACCTAAGCCATAACCTTTTACGGTTTTAGCTAAAATCACCGTTGGGCGACCTTTGGTTTTTTGTGCGTGATCTAAGGCAGCGTACACTTTCACTGGATCATGACCGCCACGGTTTAAGCGCCAAATGTCATCATCTGACATGTTAGCAACCATTTCTGCCGTTTCAGGATACTTACCAAAGAAGTGTTCGCGAGTATAAGCGCCACCTTTGGCTTTACAGTTTTGGTATTCACCGTCAACGGTTTCTTCCATTAACTGCAGTAACTTACCGCTAGTGTCACGGGCCAATAATGGATCCCAGTAACGACCCCAAATCACTTTAACGACTTCCCAGCCTGCGCCGCGGAATTCGCCTTCAAGTTCTTGGATGATCTTACCGTTACCACGTACAGGGCCATCGAGACGCTGTAAGTTACAGTTAACGATGAAGACTAAGTTATCTAATTCTTCACGGGCCGCTAAACCAATCGCACCTAAAGCTTCTGGCTCATCACACTCACCGTCACCTAAGAAACAGTAAACGGTTTGTGCTGAACAATCTTTCAGACCACGGTCAGTCAGATATTTCAGGAAACGCGCCTGATAAATCGCTTGAATAGGACCTAAGCCCATAGAAACCGTTGGGAATTGCCAGTAATCCGGCATCAGTTTTGGATGTGGGTATGAAGACAGACCCTTGCCATCCACTTCTTGACGGAAGTTAGCCAGTTGGTCTTCGCTTAAACGACCTTCTAAGAATGAACGCGCATAAATACCAGGAGCAATATGGCCTTGGAAATACACTAAATCGCCACCGTCTTTTTCATTTGGTGCGCGGAAGAAGTGGTTAAAACATACGTCATAAATAGTCGCGCTTGAGGCGAAGCTTGAAATATGGCCGCCTAATTCTAAATCTTTCTTAGAACCACGAAGCACCATAGCTAAAGCGTTCCAACGGATGATGGCGCGAATGCGACGTTCCATCTCTTGGTTGCCAGGCATGTGCGGCTCTTGACCCGCAGGGATAGTGTTCAGGTAAGCCGTTGTGGCGTTATAAGGCAAGTGAGTGCCATTACGACGCGCTTTATCGATCAGCTTTTCTAGTAAAAAATGCGCGCGCTCTGGGCCTTCCTGTTCCAACACGGCTTGCAGGGCATCAACCCATTCCTGAGTCTCTAACGGATCTACGTCTTGTAGCATATCTTCAGACATGACACTGTCCTTCTCTATATACATGATAATGAATGGTGTTTGCGGCATATTCCGATTTAGCTGGCAGCTAAATCACAGAACTTAAGCGCCACTCTTTAAACGGCGCAAGCTTCGCTGCAACCGGCTATCTTCTTCCCGCACAGATAACATCACCTCTTCGATGTAACTTAAGTGTTCATTCGAGGCTTCTCTGGCGGCGTCGGGATCACGACGAACGATGGCAGCGAGCAATGCCCGTCTGTGATCGTTAGCCATAGTAGAAGCTTCTTCGCGGCGGCTTAAAAGCTCCAGGTTTTGCGCCACATTTTGATGCAGCACAGGGGTTAAACTAAGAACGAGGTGTAACATAGCCACGTTATGTGACGCTTCCGCCACAGCACGATAAAAACGCACAATCGCAGCAGCTTTTTGTTCGATATCGGTGGCGGCTTCCACCTCGAGAATCATACGCTTGATATTTTGCATATCGGCGTCGGTACCACGCAGGGCCGCAAAATAGGCCATCATGCCTTCGGTGGCATGGCGGAACTCCAGTAAGTCGTACTGACTCTCTGGATCTGAATTCATCAGTTCAACAATAGGATCGGCAAGGGTCTGCCAGAGTTGTTCTTTGACATAAGTACCACCGCCTTGGCGGCGCATTAACAGTCCTTTTGCCTCAAGCTTTTGAATAGCTTCACGCAAAGAAGGTCGAGACACTTCAAACTGGATCGCCAGTTCGCGTTCAGGCGGTAACTTCTGACCGGGCTGTAAACTCCCCTCTAAGATCATTTGCTCTAATTGCGCCATGATCACGTCAGAAATTTTTGGCTGATTAATTTTACTATAGGCCATCAGGCGCTCAGCTCCGTTGTAAATTGGTCTTACCAATTTTTTTGAGTGAGCGCACTTTATCAAATCAGCGTTTTGATGTCCAGATTGAAGATCACTCCTTAAAAGCGATCTCGATCAAAAGCACTCACGAAGAGAGAGCATAGCGGAAAAAAATGTTTATGGGGTCAGACCATTTGACAAAAGCACGGGCTTCGCCCTACTAGACGCTGCAAAAGCGCAGCGGATAGATTCTAGGCTCTAGATTCTAGACTAGAGGAACACAAAGGAGCACAGCGACGCCCTAGCAGCGAAGCGTTCTCGCTGCAAAGCATCCTTCTTTTAACTCACCAATCCGAAAATGGTCAGTAATGAAAGTATTGCAACAATAAGTGTAAAGTTACGTTTACTGAGCACTAATAATGCTAAGGTTGATTGTACACATATAGGCGCACTTGCGACCTCTGGTAAAGGTTGTGCCGCTAATGCCGTTTCAGCCACCACAGTACGAGCACTCACATTTAAGGTCAATCCATTACGGCGCCACGCCGCTAAACCTTCACTAAATTGACCACTTAAGGCATAACCAAAGGCGAAAATCCGGCTCGGTAACCAATCCAGTAGCGTAATCACTTCGTTGACTAAGGGTAGCTCTAGAGATTTACGGGCATTCTCTTCGGCATAAAAACGTACCGTGCAATACAGTACAGCACCGACTGGACCTAAAAAAATGAAAAACAGCGCCACGGCACCATAATAACGATAGTTAATCCAAGCAACACTTTGACCTACTTTGGCACCAAGGTCTTTCTCGGATACAGCATCCAAACACTCGCTACAATCGAGTTCGGCGGCATAATGGTAACAAGCTTGGACGTCTGAGCGACAAGCGGCTTGCATATATTTTTTGAAAATATCACGCTGTTTCTGATGGTTAAAACAAACCACTGCCACAACAATCCATAGTGCTAAACTTAATAAGCCCCAAAACATTCCCGCCACTAACCAAGATAAAACATATACCAACAAGGCTGGTAGCACTAACGCCAACGCCATCATCACGCTTGTCAGTGACGCTTTATCACCGAAAAATGTTGTCTGATAGGATTGCAGTAAACGATCAAATTGCCATGATGAAGGAAGAAATTTAAGTCGCTCCACTAAAATGGCGACCAAGAGTGAAAATAATGCCATGGGCTGTACCTCTATAATTTGTCCATAAATAGTCTAGGTTTATATGGAATACGTCTAAAATCCAAAAAGTTAAGTGATTAACTAAGAGCGCAACGCCTGAGTATATTCCTTTAACTTGCCTAAATATCCTTCCCAATCAAAACTTTGCCCTGGGTCCGTTTTCCGCATTGGCGCAATATCACAATGACCCACAATCCGTTCAATACTCAGCAATGGATATTCTACCAGTAGGGCTTGTGTTAACTCGATGAGTGACTGATATTGCTCAGGAGTGTAAAGCTCAGTATCTGTGCCTTCCAGTTCAATACCAATGGAAAAATCATTACAATTCTCTCTCTCACCATAACGAGACACCCCAGCATGCCAAGCCCTGTCATTACAGCTTACATATTGGACACGCTCGCCATTGCGGCGGATCAAAAAGTGCGCCGACACTTGCAAGCCCTGCAACGGTGCAAAGCTGGAATCGGCATTAGTATCTAAACACCCTTGAAATAATTGATCAATGTAAGGTAATCCAAAGCAGCCTGCGGGCAGACTAATATTGTGGATCACTAACAAACTCACTTCATTCAAGGGACGTTGATTAAAATGTGGCGACTCACAACGCCTCGCACTATCACACCAACCCGAATCAAACCGCATGATGAGCTTATCCTCTATGCCACATATACTGGCTTACTCTAACAGTATTTCTCCAAGCAAAGAAGAAACCCTACGCACGGAACTGACTGACTGAGCTATCTTTTAACATTGAGATCATGGAGTAAACCATCCACTCTCAATTTAAATAAGGCTGCAGCTTACTCCTTTTACTCAATCTTCCAACCTGTTCCGTGAGACCTAAGGCCGTGGTAATCTTAACCTAA
Source organism: Shewanella sp. SM32 (assembly GCF_025654235.1). NCBI lineage: Bacteria > Pseudomonadati > Pseudomonadota > Gammaproteobacteria > Alteromonadales > Shewanellaceae > Shewanella > Shewanella sp. SM32. The sequence goes on from NZ_JAKKRO010000049.1 coordinate 23,473, forward strand.
AATGCAAGTAGGCCGTAATGCAAGGACTCCGCTTATGTTAGAAAACGATATCCGCCAATCAGTAAAATCTGCCCTCAGTGAAGACTTAGGTGGCACCGAAATCAACGATCAAACCAAAGCCATCGCTTATGGCGACATCACAGCAATGTTGATCCCCGCCGATAAGTACGCTGAAGCCACTTTAATCACCCGTGAAGAAGGCGTTTTTTGTGGTAAGGCATGGGCAGAGCAGGTTTTTAACCAACTCGGTGGTGAAGTCGCACTGCATTGGCATGTAGATGATGGCGATCTAGTATTACCCAACCAGCTATTATGTGAATTATCAGGTCCTGCGCGCGCTATTCTCACTGGCGAACGCACGGCAATGAACTTTATCCAAACACTTTCTGGTGTTGCCACCTTAACCAAACATTATGTCGATAAACTGGCGGGGACTCACACTCGTTTGTTAGATACTCGCAAGACAATTCCAGGCCTACGCACGGCACAAAAGTATGCCGTCACCTGCGGTGGCGGAAAAAACCATCGTATTGGTTTATATGATGCATTTTTGATTAAAGAAAACCACATTATGGCCTGTGGTGGCATTCGCCAAGCCGTAGATACCGCCCGCAGCTTGTACCCGAATAAACCCGTTGAAGTCGAAGTGGAGTCACTCGAAGAGCTCGCCTTAGCACTCGACTCTGGCACAGATATCATAATGTTAGATAACTTCGACATCACTAAGATGGTCGAAGCGGTTGAAATGAACAATCAATATAAAGCTAAAGGCGCCGGCGCTAAGCTTGAAGTCTCTGGTAATGTCACCTTAGATACCTTAGCCGAATTTGCCAAAACAGGGGTGGACTATATCTCAGTTGGCGCACTCACTAAGCATGTTCGCGCCTTAGATTTATCACTCAGATTAAAAGCTTAAAACCGCTAGATGTTAGCTGGTAGTGGAATGTTCTCGCAAAGTACCGTAAGCACATTCCACTCATAAAATATTAAGGCGAAGTGCATTTGTTTTGTAGGGCTCCTGCAAACCAAATGCAAAATCACGCCTGCACTATCATACTCAGCATTCACCCTTACGAAGCACCCAACCCGCCACCATTTCATGTCACCAATTTGACAACATCGAGAGACACGCCAGCTAAACTGATATTGTCAAAAAGTTGTTATAACCTAACATGTCGATAAGTTAGCCTTTTATACAAAAACAACACTTTATTAGTACTTTATACTTAATTTTTGTTTCCTTTTACCTAACTTTGTACTAACTTTTACCAAGGCGAGATGGCCGTTTGGTCAGCCTCACCTAAGGTCAGCACTGGAATGTCTGTCAAAAAACTCTAATTTGCGTTTTTGAGGAGCACATTTTGAGGGACATTAGCCTAAGGTGCGGTTACCGAAAGGATTTATTCAAACAAGTGCTAACTTGATATTAACTTAGCAAAGTTGGAATAAATCAGCATGAGTCATTACACATGGGTCATTCAAGATCATCGGTGTACTGTTAATGTTACATAGGTCATAAAAGTGATTTTATTAACATGAATGAGTAATGAAGTTTGTCGAGATAACACAATTTATAGGGTAAAACAGCGTTTAGGTTTAATACTCTTTTCAACCACAGTAAGTCACTAAATAGTTAGCTGGAGAGAAAAATGAAGGCCATGAATTTAAACAAAGCATTAAATAAAAAAGCTCAGGGTTTTACTCTGATCGAACTAATGATCGTCGTTGCCATTATCGGCATTTTGGCAGCTATCGCACTGCCTGCTTATCAAGACTATACAAATAAAGCCAAAGCCTCAAACGCAGTAGCATCATTAGGTGGACAAAAAATTAAGGTTGCTGAAGCCTTTACAACTACAAATGCTTTAGGATGTACTAGCGATGGGATTAATATTCCAAATTGTACAGGTCTAGGTATTTTAGCATTCACATATGATGGAATAACAGCGACTATAACTCCAACTGCACCAACCGCAGTGGGTCAAAACATTACTTGGGCATGTAAAATCTCAGGCACAGGTGCAGTAGCCATTAAAGGCTGTACGCTGTAGTTTCTTGCGAGGCGGCACATCAGAAACATTTATGCTGCCTCATTCTATATAGCTAACTCAGCAAAAGATAAATCAAATGCCGACTACGGGCCTTCATTTAGGATTATCCACTTTATTTATCCGTAAAGGCCTGCTAAATGAAGAGCAGATGGCTAACGCTATCACTAAATCTCGACAAAACAAACACGCCCTTGTAAGCACCTTAGTTCAAAGTAAGCTAATCTCTGCCCGTGCAATAGCCGAGCTTTGCTATGAGGAATATGGCACTCCACTGCTTGACCTTAATGAGTTTGATCTTGCCTCCATTCCTGAGGACTTCCTCAATAAAAAGCTGATTGAGAAACACCGCTGCTTGCCCTTATTTAAACGTGGGAATCGCCTCTATATAGGTACATCCGACCCAACCAATATTGCAGCCCTCGAAGATTTTCAGTTTAGTGCAGGCCTGCACGCCGAAGCGATTCTAGTTGAGGAAGATAAGCTCGCTAAAGCGCTAGAGAAAATTCTCGAAGAAGATATCAGCGGTCTCGATTTAGGCGGTATGGACGAGGCTGCGCTGGCAGCGATAGAAATTACTGATACCGACAGACGTAGCGAAGAATCTACTGGTGAGAGTAGTGACGATGCGCCCATTGTCATTTATATCAATAAAATATTGACAGATGCGATTCGCAAGGGTGCATCGGATTTACATTTTGAACCCTATGAGAAACGCTACCGTATTCGTTTCCGTATCGATGGTATTCTCCACGAAGTCTCTGAGCCACCTATTAGCCTCGCAGGTCGTTTATCGGCGCGTCTAAAGGTGATGTCGAAACTCGATATAGCCGAACGGCGGGTACCTCAGGATGGTCGAATTAAGATGAAACTGTCCCGCACTAAGTCTATCGACTTTCGGGTTAGTACTCTGCCGACCCTGTGGGGTGAAAAGATTGTAATGCGGATTTTAGACTCATCCTCCGCACAATTAGGCATTGAAAAGCTGGGCTACGAGCCCGACCAAGAAAAACTCTACCTTGAGATGTTAGCAAAACCCCAAGGCATGATTCTAGTAACGGGCCCCACGGGTTCTGGTAAAACCGTCTCACTCTATACTGGGTTAAATATTCTTAATACCGAAGAGCGTAATATTTCTACCGCTGAAGATCCGGTTGAAATTAACCTTGAGGGTGTAAACCAAGTTCACATTAACTTAAAAGCCGGCCTCACTTTCGCCTCCGCTTTACGTTCATTCCTACGCCAAGATCCCGATGTGGTGATGGTAGGTGAAATTCGCGATCTTGAAACCGCCGAAATTGCCATTAAAGCGGCACAAACAGGTCACTTAGTGTTATCGACCCTACACACTAACTCGGCCGCCGAAACCTTGACCCGTTTAATCAATATGGGCGTGCCCGGTTATAACATCGCCAGCTCAGTTAACCTGATTATTGCCCAGCGTTTAGCGCGTCGACTTTGCCCCGAATGTAAGCAAGCTGAAATCATCCCCGAGCATGAACTATTACGTTTAGGTTTTTCTCAAACACAAATTACCCAAGGCTTTACTACCTTTAAACCTGTAAGCTGCGAGCATTGCTCCGGCGGCTACAAAGGTCGGGTTGGTATTTACGAAGTGATGAAGATGTCCGATGAGATAGCCCGTACTATCATGGAAGGCGGTAACTCCTTACAAATCGCCTCCCAAGCTAAAGCGCAAGGGATGCGTGATTTACGTCAATCAGGATTATTGAAAGTGATCCACGGTGTAACGAGTATTGCTGAAGTCAACCGAGTCACGAGTTTCGACTAAACTCCATATCCACACAAAAGAATGGGCAATAAAACTACCACTTTCAATATTTATGCTTAATACTTAACATCCATATTAATAATCTTATACCCTTAATTTGATAAGAATTATCTAGGAAAAATTATGGCTACGGCAACCACAGCAAGAAAGCCTCGCGCCAATAAGAACGACAAAAAGAGCCAACCAAAAATTTATACCTTCGAATGGAAGGGGCTCAATCGTGATGGCAAAAAAACTGGCGGAGAGTTAAAGGGGACTACCGTAGCCGAAATAAAGAGTCAGCTTAAGCAACAAGGCGTTAACCCGAAGATTGTGCGTAAAAAAGCCTCACCATTATTCTCACGCAATCCTGATATTAAGGCCATGGACATCGCCATGGTGACTCGGCAAATCGCCACTATGTTAGCCGCAGGCGTGCCTTTAGTGACCACCATAGAAATGCTTGGTCGGGGTCACGAAAAGCAAAAAATGCGCGAACTACTCGGCACTGTGCTATCAGAAATTCAATCGGGCATTCCACTTTCAGACTCGCTACGTCCTCATAGACGTTACTTCGATGACTTATATGTCGACCTTGTCGCCGCTGGCGAACATTCAGGCTCGCTCGATGCGGTATTCGATCGTATTGCCACTTATAGGGAAAAAGCCGAGCAGCTTAAATCTAAAATTAAAAAAGCCATGTTTTATCCCGCTGCTGTAGTGGTAGTAGCGATTTTAGTGACCACACTACTACTCCTCTTTGTGGTGCCACAATTCGAAGAGATTTTTAATAGCTTTGGTGCTGAACTCCCTGCATTTACACAGTTCATTATTGGCATATCACGTTTTTTACAAAGTTCTTGGTATATCTTCTTTTTTGCCATTGTCATCAGTATTTGGTTGTTTGTACGCGCCCACCGTAACTCACAGGTCGTTCGGGATAGAGTCGATGAGTTGGTGCTCAAAATTCCCGTTATCGGTAATATTTTGCATAAAGCTGCCATGGCACGTTTTTCCCGCACCTTAGCCACGACATTTGCCGCTGGCGTCCCCTTAATCGATGGTATGGAATCTGCCGCTGGCGCATCGGGTAATGCGGTTTATCGTAAAGCCTTACTCAAAGTACGCCAAGAAGTGATGGCGGGTATGCAGATGAACGTGGCTATGCGCACCACAGGACTATTCCCCGATATGTTGATCCAAATGGTGATGATAGGCGAAGAGTCTGGATCACTGGATAACATGCTCAATAAAGTCGCCAATATTTATGAAATGCAAGTAGATGATGCCGTCGATGGTTTATCAAGCCTCATCGAGCCTATTATGATGGTGGTTATCGGGACACTTGTAGGTGGTTTGATTGTAGGGATGTACCTACCTATCTTCCAAATGGGAAATGTCGTAGGCTAAGGCTTCACTTAAATAATAGAAAATTTAATAACAAGAACCGCTAATGAATGAATTTATCTCTCTTTTGGGCCGCTCTTTTGATCAGAGTCCTTGGCTCTTTATTACGCTAAGCTTCATTTTTGCAGCCACCATAGGCAGTTTTTTAAACGTAGTGATCCACAGATTTCCTGTGATGATGAAACGGGAATGGCAGCAAGAATGTAATCAGTATTTACAGGAATACCACTCAGAGATAGTCACACAAATCGGTATTGATGAACTCAATAAACCTATAGATAGCTTCCCCGAAAAATATAATCTTGTGGTGCCGGGCTCTGCTTGCCCTAAGTGCAAAACGGCGATTAAACCTTGGCATAATTTACCTGTATTCGGCTGGTTAATGCTCAAGGGAAAATGCGCCGCTTGTCACGCATCCATTTCCGCCCGCTACCCAATAATTGAATTCGTCACAGGGCTACTTATCGCGACTTTAGCGTGGCACTTTGGTCCAAGCTGGCAATTTGTCTTTGCGAGCATACTGACATTTATACTTGTCGCCCTTACTGGTATCGATCTTGATGAGATGCTGCTGCCTGACCAAATGACGTTACCGTTACTTTGGCTCGGCTTGATCATCAATCTAAATCATACCTTTGCGAGCCCAACCGATGCCATTATCGGTGCGGCAGCAGGCTATTTAAGCTTGTGGTCCATTTTTTGGCTATTTAAGATCCTCACTGGCAAGGAAGGTATGGGCTATGGGGACTTTAAACTGCTCGCCGTTTTTGGTGCTTGGCTTGGCTGGCAAATGCTGCCGCTGGTGATTTTACTTTCGTCCTTAGTCGGAGCAGTTGTCGGCATCACTATGATTCTCAGTAAACGCCTCAAGCAAGGTAATCCAATCCCATTTGGGCCTTATATTGCTGCCGCAGGCTGGATAGCCCTAATATGGGGTCAACCTATAGTGGATTGGTACTTAAGTACGTTATAGAACAGGCTTCACTTAAGGATAACGGAACGTTCGCAAGCTCACTCACTGAACGCTTCGCTTACCGTAAGGGCGAAGCCCGTTCCGTAGACAGTAAGGACGAAGTCCGTCCTAGCAGCGTAGCGTACTTCATAGCTTTTAAGAGAGTTTTATGTCCAAATTTATTGTTGGTTTAACGGGTGGGATTGGTAGCGGTAAAACGACTGTTGCCAATTTATTCGCCGCAGAAGGCATTACCTTAGTCGACGCCGATATCGTTGCCCGCGACGTTGTCGCTCTGGGTTCAAAAGGGCTTGAGGCCATCGTTAGCCATTTTGGCATTGAGATGTTAACGCCTGAAGGTGAACTCGATCGCGCCAAACTGCGGCAACGGATATTTAGCCACCCTGAAGAACGTGAATGGTTAAACCAGCTATTGCACCCCATGATCCGCCAAGAAATGCTAGCGCAGGTAGAAAAAGCAACCTCAGCCTATGTAATTATGGTCGTGCCCTTGCTATTTGAGAACGGGTTAGATAGGTTAGTCAATCGGACTTTAGTGGTGGATATTTCGCCTGAGTTGCAAATCAGCCGCACCATAAAAAGGGACAATGTTGATGTATCTCAAGTAAATAACATCATTAACAGCCAATTGAGCCGCAGCGAAAAACTCGCCCGAGCCGACGACATTATTGATAATCAGGGAGAGATATCAACCTTAAAACGAGATGTGCTAGCATTGCACCAACGCTATTTACAACTATCTGGTACTCATAACGCCCATGACTGAATTAGTTTACGAACAGCCCCTAAACGAGAAAATTCGCAGCTACTTGCGGCTCGAATACCTCGATAAACAGCTGCAAAGTAACCTAAGCAATGACCACCAACATAGATGTTTTTATCCGCTGTTTTCCCTCTGTGAATTGTCTGAACGCTGCGATTATCGCAATGAAGTATTAAAAGATATTGAGCGGCACTTGCTGCAACTGAACAAATGGCAAGAATTAGATCACGTCGACCACCAGCAAATCAATATCTATATCAACGCCCTCACCCAAGCCCGCGAACCGTTACAAAAGCCTGAACGCTTCGGCAGCCAATTAAAACAAGACAAATTTATTTCCGCACTTCGACAACGCTTCGGCATGCCAGGTGCTTGCTGTAACTTCGACCTACCGCAACTGCATTATTGGCTATCTAAACCTTGGGAAGAAAAACAGCACGATTATCGCTCTTGGATAGCACATTTTGAACCTTTACTTACCCCGATCACGTTACTACTTCAACTGACTCGTAGCACGTCCCATTATGACAATGCCATTGCCCATGCAGGCTTTTATCAGGGCGACAGTGCCCAAGCACTTGCTTTGGTAAGGGTTAAAGTCGATGCTTCCCACGGGTGTTATCCTACGATTAGCGGCCATAAAAACCGTTTCGCTATCCATTTTGTGCAGTTTGAACAACAACGCCACTCCGACCGTTCAATTGATTTCTTACTGGCTACCTGTGCATGAAGCCTTTACACTAATGGCCTGAAAGACATTAGTATTGGCGGCCGCTTTATCGCCGTTAACCAAGAGAACAATTATGCCATTGACCGTTAACTGCCCTATTTGCAAAGCCCCTGTCGAGTGGGTGCCACAATCTGCATTTAAACCTTTTTGCAGCGAGCGCTGTAAGTTGATCGACCTCGGCGATTGGGCGTCAGAAAAACACGTCATCCCAGTCAAAGCCGAGTTTGATCCAGAAGCATTTGATGAATTTGATCTCGATGAAGGCGATTTTTTTAAAGAGTAATTTTGGGTTTACACACGAATCACTCAGCTCAAGCCTTTAATGCACCTACTTTTACCCACTCATTAATCGATAAATATTATGACTAAACGCATCCATGTTGCCGTCGGCATTATTACTAACTCGGCCGGTGAAATTCTGTTGGCAAAACGCCCAGATCATTTACATCAAGGTGGGAAATGGGAATTTCCTGGCGGTAAAGTTGAGACAGGCGAAACCGTCACTCAGGCATTGATCCGTGAACTCAAAGAGGAAGTCGCGCTCAATGTCACTGATAGTCAGCCATTTATGGCGTTGAGTTTCGATTATCCCGATAAACAAGTGCTACTCGATATCCATTCAGTCACCGAATTTAACGGCACAGCTCAAGGCCTTGAAGGTCAGCTTATCGCTTGGGTCACTAAAACCGACTTAACCAATTACGACTTCCCAGAAGCTAATAAGCCTATTCTTGAAAAAATTCTGGCTCAGTAATCCAGCAATTTACCTTATCCTCTCAATGTGTTCTATCCCCGAATCGCGATTCGGGGATGTGCTGTTTCAATGCCTTAACTCCGAAAAACATGTAATTATGTGATCGTTAAGCTTATAGATATTAGCAATGCGTGATCTTGCTTGCAGCAAATCAATTAATCGCTTTAATCGTATCCAGAATAATGTTTGAATCGAATTTCATTCTTTCTCTTCGATTTCGAGGGCGCATCATGCACAATAACGTTAAGGCATTCCTAGCCACTACCGCCTTATTTTTTAGTTGTCAGGTACTAGCCAATGGTGGCTGTGGATTTGAAGAACAACAACAGGGTTTAATTGCGACCTGCAGTGAGGAGAAACAAGAAGTGATTTTAACTGGCATAGTAGAAGCACAAAATTTAGTCACAGATCTCAATGAGTTTGCTGAAGGGTATAAAACCTATCAAGTCGATACCACTGCAATCACCCCACTTAAAAGCATCACTAAACCTACAGAAATTGTAGTGATCATTGGTACTTGGTGCCCAGATTGTCACCGGGAAACACCGCGCTTTATCCGTATTATGGAAGAAGTCGCTAATCCCAATATTAAAGTGACCTATATTGGTGTCGACCGAACGAAAAAAGATCCCGAAGGCTTAGCCGCAAAATACGACTTTACCCGCATTCCAACCTTTATTGTACTGCAGCAAGGTAAAGAAGTTGGCCGCATCGTAGAGCGTCCAACGGTTTCCTTAGAAAAAGATCTCGCCGATTTATTGAAATAATCGCCACAGTACAAACAATAAAGGCCGCATCGCGGCCTTTGGTTTTTATCATGTTTTAATAAAATATTAGCTGACTTCGTCAATAATCCGCTGAGCTAACATCACTAAAACACCTTCACGTAATGCGCCGCCAGATAAGGCTAAATGCTCGATCCCCAGCAACTCAAACAAAGCCAATAGAATAGCGACACCCGCAGCAAAAGTCGGTGCCCGCTCGCTACAAAGCCCAACAATCCCCATTAAGCTAATATCTTCTTGAGCGAGGATCTCAGCCTTCAACTGAGTAAGCACATCGAGTGTGATAGTTTCAGATAACCCTCGGTGTAGTAACACTTCTACCACGGACTGTACAGCGCCGGAGGCACCAACGACACAATGCCAACCAAGATCACGTAGGGTTTGTCTATGCTCTGCTAATGCGATTAGCACTTGCTGCTTAGCATCATCAAAATCTAACTGCTGCAGCGGCAAACTGCTGAAAAATTGGCGATTATAAGTCACACTACCAAAGGGTAAACTGGTTTTGAACAGCACTTGATGCCCATCGCCAATGATAAACTCTGTACTCGCCCCACCGATATCAATAACCAAGCGACGGCCTTGACCACAAGTGGTCGCCACCATACCTTGATAGATGAGCTCTGCTTCACGCATACCAGAGATAATTTCGATCGGATGACCTAAGAGTGGCAATGCACGCTGATTAAACTCATCAGCATTGCTAATACTGCGAAGAGTTGCAGTTGCAATCACAGCAACATGGTTTGCTTCAATCTTATGTTGCACCAACATCTGGGCAAACATACTCAAACAGTCGAGGCCGCGCTGCATGACATCGGGGCTTAATTTGCCATCGTTGCCTATGCCTTCGGCGAGCCTCACCTTGCGTTTATATTTCGCAATAATATGCGGCTGACCACCACGCGTTTTGGCGATCAGCATATTAAAACTATTTGAGCCTAATGTTATAGCGGCATAAGCGGGTGTTGGCATTTACGAATGTCTACGTGTCCTATCATGACGAGGAGGGCGAGCACCACTGCGTTGAGCACCTGGGCGGCTTGCCCCTGAACGATCACGCAAGTTTCGAGTGCCGCTAGGGTGTTTACGGTGGATCTTCGCTGGCGTAGGAATATCGGCCAGTAAAGCTTCACTATCGTAGTTACTTACTGGAATCGAATGGTTGATGTAGCTTTCGATTGCAGGCAAGTTCAATGCGTACTCTTCACAGGCAAAGCTTATCGACATGCCTTTGTTACCCGCACGACCAGTACGACCGATTCGGTGAACATAGTCTTCGCAATCATCAGGTAAATCATAGTTATACACGTGTGAAACGTCAGAAATATGTAAACCACGAGCCGCTACATCGGTAGCAACCAATATATCTAATTGACCACTGGTAAATTGCTCAAGGATACGAATACGCTTTTTCTGTGGCACATCACCCGTTAATAAACCCACACGATGTCCGTCACCTTCAAGCCAAGACCAAAGCGTTTCACAACTGTGCTTAGTGTTGGAGAAAACGATGGCTTTTTCTGGCCAATCTTCTTCAATCAAGGTCAACAGCAAACGCATCTTCTCTTCTTGGGAAGGATAGAAGATTTCTTCTTTGATGTTTTTGGAGGTTTTTTCTTCGGGGGCGATTTCGACTTTAACGGGCTCATTCATATGATCATAAGCCAGCTCTTGTACTTTCATCGACAAGGTTGCCGAAAATAGCATATTAAGACGTTGATTTGCCTCAGGCATGCGTCTAAATAAGAAGCGGATATCTTTAATAAAACCAAGATCAAACATACGATCGGCTTCATCAAGTACCACAGCCTGAATTGAATTCAAGCCAATAATACCTTGGCGAACGTAGTCGATAATTCGACCCGTTGTACCAATCAAGATATCAACACCTTGATCTAATACTTTACGCTGCACATCATAACTTTCACCGCCATAAACAATACCCACCTTTAAGTGTGTGTGCTTAGCGAGTAAAATCGCATCTTTGGCAATCTGAATCGCCAGTTCGCGAGTCGGGGCCATAATGATGGCGCGGGGCTGATTAATCAGTCGACCTTCAGGTATGGGAGTCGATAATAAATGATTAAACGTGGCGACCAAAAAGGCCATTGTCTTACCAGTGCCCGTTTGTGCTTGGCCTGCGATATCTTTTGATTGGAGTAATACAGGCAGTGATAACGCCTGGATCGGCGTACAAAATTCGAAGCCGTTCTCGGCAAGGGCCTGTTTAACCTCAGGATGTAGAGGTAGGTCGGCAAACCTTTGGGTAGATAGATGTGTTTCGCTCATAGCGCAAGCTTACCTGTTGAGGTTGCAATAAGATACTCGATCGTTTGAAATAGCCACATTGTAAAAAGGTAACTTGAAAAGCTATTTTTCAGCCCCAATATACATGGTAAGCCATTAACAAACCAGCAATGGCACCCAAACTGGAGAACATCATGAGCGATAAAATTATATACCTGAGTGACGACAGCTTCGAAAACGACGTATTAAAGTCTGATTTGCCAGTATTGGTAGACTTCTGGGCCGAGTGGTGTGGTCCTTGTAAAATGATCGCTCCAATTTTAGACGATGTGTCTGAAGAATATGCAGGTCGCTTGACTATCGCTAAATTAAACGTTGACCAAAACAATGTTTCTCCAGCGAAATATGGCGTTCGTGGCATCCCAACTTTACTGCTATTCAAGAACGGCGAATTAGCCGCGACTAAAGTTGGCGCACTCTCAAAAACGCAATTGAAAGAGTTTATTGACGCTCAAATCTAATTTGACGTCGTAATGAGTGACCTCCGGCACAAGCTATAAATTAATTGTGCCGGAATTTCCCTAAATTTCTGGACGCCCCGCTTTGTTAGTGCTACTTTAATAACCAGATTCTTTCTAATAACCTCTTCTCGCTCGTCAATCACTATCCTGAATTACATCCTTACTGATTGATCGCGGTAAGCTTTGTCGCGTAACACAAGACCCCCAAAATGAACTTAACTGAATTAAAAGACACGCCGATTTCTGACCTAGTCTCGCTAGCTGAAAATATGAAGCTCGAAAATATGGCCCGCGCTCGCAAGCAGGACATTATTTTCTCAATCCTTAAAGCCCACGCAAAAAGTGGAGAAGACATTTTCGGTGGTGGGGTATTAGAAATACTCCAAGACGGTTTCGGCTTCTTACGCAGCTCAGACGGTTCTTATTTAGCTGGTCCAGATGACATCTATGTCTCACCAAGCCAAATTCGCCGCTTCAACATGCGAACGGGTGATACCATTTTTGGTAAAATTCGCCCACCAAAAGAAGGCGAGCGTTATTTTGCTCTATTGAAAGTCAACGAAGTTAACTTCGATAAACCAGAAAACTCCCGTAATAAAATCCTCTTTGAAAACTTAACCCCACTCCACGCAGAAGAACGTATGCGTATGGAGCGCGGCAACGGCTCAACTGAAGATATTACCGCACGTATTCTGGATTTATGCTCACCGATTGGTAAAGGTCAACGTGGTTTGATCGTTGCACCACCAAAAGCCGGTAAAACGCTATTACTTCAAGGTATTGCTCAAAGCATCAGCTACAACAACCCAGAAGTGGTGTTGATGGTATTACTGATCGACGAACGCCCAGAAGAAGTAACTGAGATGCAGCGCCTCGTTAAAGGCGAAGTTATCGCATCAACCTTCGATGAGCCAGCCAGCCGCCACGTTCAAGTTGCCGAAATGGTGATTGAAAAAGCAAAACGTTTGGTTGAGCACAAGAAAGACGTCGTTATCTTACTCGATTCGATTACCCGTTTAGCCCGTGCCTATAACACTGTTATCCCATCATCGGGCAAAGTGTTAACGGGTGGTGTGGATGCTAACGCCCTGCACCGTCCAAAACGCTTCTTCGGTGCGGCACGTAACATCGAACACGGCGGCAGCTTGACCATTATCGCCACAGCCTTGGTTGATACGGGTTCTAAGATGGACGAAGTGATCTACGAAGAATTTAAAGGTACAGGTAACCAAGAGCTACATTTGTCACGTAAAGCGGCAGAAAAGCGTGTGTTCCCAGCTATTGACTTCAACCGCAGCGGTACCCGTCGTGAAGAAAAACTCACGACTCAAGAAGAACTGCAAAAAATGTGGATCCTGCGTAAGATCCTCAATCCTATGGATGAAGTCAGCGCAATGGAATTCTTAATCGATAAATTGGCGATGACCAAGACTAACGAAGAGTTCTTTACCGCCATGAAACGCACTAAGTCTTAAGCCATACAAGATTGCATGAATAATAAGGCCGCTCACTGAGCGGCCTTTTGTTTATGTATTAAAAAAAGCCGCGGGTGCGGCTAATCTTGATTCAAGCGACTTAATCAAGCACAGGTAAGTAACTGAGCACTAACTGATCTCGACTTAACTGGCTATCAATGATCTCACCTACTGTGCCATTGTTTAACTTGATGGCAAGCGTGGCCTCCCCGGCTTGCGTCTTAAAGGTTTCCATCTCTTTAATTCGGTTAATCAGCGCGAGTGCTAAGGTGTTTTCTGCGGTTGCCGCGTACACTCGGCCATTTACCGTCACTTCTGCTTGAGTAGCCAATGCTGGGCCAGCTAAACGAATACCAACATATTCACGCCATACCCCCGAATTCAACCCCGAAGTGCGACACTCGACAATTAAGCAGCTAACTGGTGAAACACCACGGCAGGCTGCTTAAACTTCAAACACTTTTTGGGTCGATAGTTAATTCTATTCTGAGCAAATTCGATTAATTCATCACTCACTAGCCTCAAATCAACCCCTTTTTTGACGTACTGCCGCAGTAATCCATTGGCGTTTTCATTCGCTCCTCGTTCACAAGAACGATAAGGGTGCGCAAAATATACCTGTG
>NZ_JAKKRO010000050.1:0-66739 GCF_025654235.1 Shewanella sp. SM32
ATGGTTCAATGCCTGTTGTGGCTAGTTGGTTTACACGCACAGCAACAGGGCTGGGATAAGCATTTTCAGGCCAATACCATTGGGCATCGAACGGTACTCTCAACGATTCGCTTGGGATTGGAGGTACTCAGGCGGCCTGATTATCAAATCACGGAGAAAGAATTGCTGGCGGCCTGGGTATTATTCGCCAATCAGTTGCTCAAATATGGCTATGCTATGGCTGATTTATGAGGGGATCCTTCAGCACTTAGTTTGTCCATCAAAATGTAAGTCGTTATGTCATACAGATTTTCACTTTAACAGACGAAAACAATTCTGACGCGTAAAAAAAACGTAAAAAAATACGGAGATTAACTTTAGATCGACGAAATTAATAACATTATACTTTTGAAATCCCCAATCAATTTAACTGGGGATGGCTAGTATCAATATGCTTAAATGGCTAAGGCTTGCTCAAGATCGGCAATCAAATCTTGAGGATCTTCGACGCCAATGCTCAATCTAATCAGGTTGTCATTCACCCCTGAAGCTAGCCGACTCGCGGCATCCATAGCAGCATGGGTGGTACTAGCGGGGTGGCAGGCAAGACTCTCTAAGTCGCCTAAACTGACCGCTTGAGTAAACAAGTTCAAATGATCTAAAAACTGCGCCGCTCGATTAAAACCCCCTTTGAGCTCAATACTCACCATACCGCCAAAGGCGTTGATGGTTTCACTCAGAACTTGATGACCTTGATCATCTGCTAGCCCTGGGTAATAAACTTTTGCAACGCTCGGATGGGTTGCAAGAAAAGCGGCGACCTTAGCCGCGCCCGCAAGATGAGCATCCATTCTAAGTGCTAAGGTACGTAAGCCTCGCTGTAATAAATAGGCTTCCTGTGGCCCAATCGCGGCGCCGATATGTTTAAGCGCTATAGTGCGAATAGGTTGCACTAATGCCTTAGGTCCAGCGACAACACCTGCGATCAAATCGCCATGGCCACTTAAATACTTAGTGGCACTGTGCATCACAATATCAATGCCATGTTCCAGCGGTTTGAATAAATACGGGGTTAAAAACGTATTATCACAAATGGTTATAGCGCCCACTTTTTCGGCGGCACGCTTAACCTTACGGTAGTCACTGACTTTTAAGGTCGGATTGGTGATGGGCTCAAATAAAATAATTTTTGTTTTGGCGTTAATCTCTGCCAACAAATGATCATCGTCTTGATAACGGCGCACAGTAATACCCGCGCGGGTTAACGTTTGGATTAAAAATGCCGCAGTGCCACCGTATACGGGGTCGATAAATGCGATTTCATCACCTTGACTGGCTAAGGCATAGAAAATACTGCTGATTGCCGCCATCCCACTCGCAACAACGAGTGCTTCATCAGCCCCTTCCAGTTGTGCTAATTGATATTCAAGCGCCTGCACTGTCGGATTCGCCATGCGACTGTAGATAAAGCCCGGTTGCTCACCTGCAAAACGGGCTCGACCATCCTCGGCACTACCGTAGGCGAAGGTGCTACTTTGATAGATAGGAGTTGTAAGAGCGCCCGTCGAGTTATCAGCAGCATAATGGGTGTGAAGTAATTTAGTTTTAAATTGCATAATAGATCCTAATAACCATTAAATGGCATGAGCGAATGAGGCGTAATGCGCTTGAGCAACGTCGGGATGAGAGCGTAAACGCCCTTTTAATACGTTCTGGCCCACTTGGTGGAAAAGTGGATTTAATGGATCGCTTGCCGGTCCTTGAGCTTGGTTCGCCAAATGCTTTGGCAAAGGTAACAAAGGGACTATCGCATTCAACTGCGCCGCCATAAAAAAGGCACACGAGTAGCGCTCGACCCCAGCAGGCGGGCTCGTCACCCTATGGTTGGTTGCCTTTAAATACCCATTAGAAGCCAACTCAAGTAATTCACCTATATTCACCACAAAGGCGTCTTCTAATGGCGGTATGCTTAACCAACCGTTGTCAGTCTGAACCTCTAAACCGGATTGCTTATCTTGCAGCACTAAGGTCAAATAGCCAGGATCTTTATGTGCCCCTACGCCTTGGCCTGAAGTCTGTCCATCCGCGCTGGGATAGCGAATAAGCTTCATATGTTGATAAGGACCCGCTTCAATCGTGGCATCAAAGGCGCTTTCAGGTTGCTCTAGCGCAACAGCAAAAGCTTTCAAAAGAGTGACACTGATATCCGCTAAATCCTGTTGCCATGCCAATAAAGTAGATTTCATCTGTGGTAATTGTGACGGCCATTGATTAGGCCCCTGTAGCTGCCACCATATAGGCACATCAGACTGCTGAGGGTTAGCCACTTCTTCTTGCATGATATCAAACTGTTCCCGCAAGTCCGGTTTCCCTAAGGTCAATTCACCTTGCAAACGAGTATAACCGCGAAAATGCGGTGTATTAGCCATTTTCACCGCAAGTTTATCTACGACGGGCAGCGCAAAGAAATCTGCCGCTAACTGAAGTACTTGCTGCTGTCTAGCAAGCTCAATGCCGTGGCCGGTGAGATAGAAAAACCCTATTCTTCTGGCAGCATCGGCAAGCTTAGTAATAAAAGCGTTACGACGTTGTCCACCCGCATGCCAATCACTTAAATTCAATATCGGTAATTGTTCCATCAATGACTCCCATTTAATGCATTGTCTGAGCCGGATTCTATGCCTTTATGGGTCGATGGATAATGAATTAATAACTATTTGATATATTAAACAGTAATAATAGATCATTTGGATATATAGACATCTAGGCTTCTATACTGCTAGATTTGAATTTCAAAGGTTAAAACAGCGCTAATTATTAGGCCAACTCAAACCGCACCACTCAGATAAACATCATAAGCCATACTGCTTAATGATATTTATCTGGTTATTTTTCAATATATTAGTAAAATTAAGATATAAAAATAAAAGCGAGTCCACTTTTGCGGCACTCGCTTTTTAAGGTTTCGAAGTTTTAACGTTTCTAAGTCATGTCAGTTATAAACCTAGATGCTTCTACCAATGACATTATTGATCATGCCAAATCAGCACTTGGGCTGGCTCACCATTACTACGAGTGGCGCGGTACATACCTTCGGTATTAAATGGCGTAGCAATATTGCCACGCTGATCGACTGCAATCACACCACCTGAACCGCCAGCAGTGATAAGACGTTGATTAATAACTTCATCTGCAGCCTGAATGATGGATTTTTGCTGATATTTCACCTTGGCACAAATATCCCCCGCGACGAGGTAACGGATAAAGAATTCACCATGACCCGTTGCCGATACGGCGCACACCCCGTTTTCAGCATAAGTGCCAGCACCGATGACAGGAGAGTCACCGATACGACCAAAGCGTTTTGCCGTCATACCACCGGTCGATGTACCTGCAGCTAAGTTACCCTTTTTATCTAAGGCGACAGCACCAACGGTACCAAATTTGTAATCGAGGTCCTTCATCTCAACATTAGCAACTTGTTCAGATTTAGCCGCAACTTGCAGTTTTTGCCGTGCATCGAGTAATTGCTGATAACGCTCGTCAGTATCAAAATGACGGTTTGGCACTAAAGTAAAGCCTTGAGTCAGGGCAAATTCTTCCGCTCCTGCGCCCGAGAGCATCACGTGCTCAGATTTATTCATCACGGCCAAGGCTAAGTCAATTGGATTGGCAATATGACGCACTCCAGCGACAGCGCCGGCATTCATGGTTTTGCCATCCATAATAGAGGCATCTAATTCATGTCCGCCGTCATAGGTATAAACCGCACCTATACCAGCATTAAACAGAGCACTATTTTCAAGGATATTAATTGCGGTTTGTACTGCCACTAAGCTGTCACCGCCCTCCTCTAAGACTTTTGAGCCTTTATCGACCGCTTCCTTTAACTTATCTTTGTAGGCTTGGCGTTGTTCAGGGGTGAGATTAGCTTTAGAAATCGTCCCCGCGCCGCCATGGATCGCAATGGCGAACGGTTTATCATTGGCAAAGGTGTTATGTGACATAAAAAGTAGGCCCGAAATAATTAAACTAAAGGTGGCTAATTTTGTTTTCATTCTTTACATCCCCTTAAAAAGTAGCGTCCTTTGTAACCATTTCATCGTGTAATTTCAATCATCTCCTTGCCTGTTGGTTTTATTCTGGCGACAATGATGCCAAATCACAGGGACTATAAAGTGCAGCCATTTTTGCAAATCACCTCACATTACATTCGTCTTTGCTTGTTTCTGAGTCTGATTTCAGTCACATCAGTCGCGGCAGCAGATGATTTTATCAAATTATCTGTTACAGGCGTGAATGAAGCGCTGCGAAGCAACATAGTTGCTCACTTAGGCGCTTTACCTGAATCAGAGGTACAGCGCCGTGCCTTTTTGTTTAATGTCGATGACAATATCAGCACCGCCTTAGAATCCATGGGCTACTATCACGGTGAAGTAGAAGAAAAGCTGATTGAGCATGACAAGGGACCGTGGGAATTAAAACTTGAAATCAGCCCCGGCGAGCCAACCATTGTTCAGTGGGTCGATATTAATTTTAGTGGTGAAATGCTTGATGACCGAGCCTTCGATAAATGGCTCGCAAAGGTCAACATTAAACCCGGCGATGTGTTAAATCACGGTGTTTACAGCGACGTAAAATCGCAACTGGTCACCTTAGCCTTGGCACGAGGTTACTTCGATGGCGAATTTAGTGAATCACAAATTAAAGTTAACCGCGATATTAATACCGCACAGGTCAGTTTGCATTTTGATTCAGGCAAACGTTACCGATTTGGCCAAGTCAGTTTCGATGGCCATAACTTAGAACCCGATATATTAGAGGATCTTATCCCCTTTAAAGAAGGTGCTTCATACTCAACTCGCCGGGTAAGCGCCTTGAATCGTCAGTTATTAGATACTGGTTATTTCGCCAATATCAAAGTGATCCCGCAAATCGATAACGTCGAAGATAACCATATTCCAATGCGAGTCGAATTAACGCCTAAGGCAAGTCACGCAATTGAACTTGGTTTTGGTGGCGATATTGGCAAAACAGATCAAGCCTTTGATCCGAGGGTGCGCGTGACTTGGCGTACACCACAAATCAATAAATACGGGCATTCTCAAGAAACCAGTCTCGAATGGTCGCCCGATAGACCAAAGTTATTAACCACTTATACGATTCCGCTCACACATCCCTTAGACGATCAATTGAAGATCCGCCTCGGTTTACTGCGGGATAAATATGGTGTGACTCAAGTATATGATGCCGAGAATCGTGATTTTAGTAACACAGGCCAGCTCGAGTCGACTAAGTACCTTCTGGGGCTATTACGTCAGCAAAGACTAGAAAATCAATGGCTAATGAGTTATTCGTTGGAGGCCATACGCGAAGAATATACTCAGTCTGACGTCGATTATATGCCGTCGTTTTATCTGGCAGGAATTAACTTTTCTCGGACTAGCCGGGGTGATAACTCACTGGATCCTAAATCCGGGTTTAGACAAATTTACAGCCTAGACTATGCCGATCCCTATTTAGGATCAGAAACCCGCCTAGCCCGCTTGCAAGCTAAATTTAAATGGATTGATACCTTCTTCGATAACCACAGAATCGTCGCTCGTATTGATTTAGCTGCCAACTTAGCTAACGAGAATGATCTTGCCTCTATCCCACCATCACTACGCTATTTTGCCGGTGGCGATCAGAGTGTCCGAGGTTATGGTTATCAAGAACTCGGCCCCTATTTAGACTATGTTGCTGACGATGGAAAAACCAATCGCGAGGTTATCGGTGGCCGCTATTTAATGGTTGGTAGTTTGGAATATCAATATTATGTGACCCCCACTTGGCGGGTCGGCACATTTATCGATGCGGGTAACGCCTTCGATAATAATCAATTTGAACCTGTCGTCTCTGTCGGTGGCGGTATCCATTGGATCTCCCCGATTGGTCCAATCAAATTAGATTTAGGGGTCGGATTGAAAGAAACTGAGACCATTGAAAGATCATGGCGAATTCACCTAACCATGGGGACAGATCTATGAGCCAGCCCCCAGAGCATAATAAGCCAAGCGAACAAGATATCGTTGATAATCCCATCACTGAAGTCAATGAAGCCGAGGCCACTGAAACCATAGTGACCTCTGTCACCCCATCGGTGTCATTCATTCAAAGACTGTGGCGGCAGTTCAAACTCTGGACTCGGATTATTATCTATGTGCCATTAGGGCTTTTAGTGTTAATCGCCCTATTACTCGGCACTGAATTTGGCTCGCGCATTAGCGTGGGTTTAGCCGATCAATTTGTACCCGATCTTGAACTGACTTATACCTCTGGTTCCATTAACAAAGACTTAGCCCTATCTCACGCGGCTTGGTCTATGGCCGGAATGAACGTGCAACTTGAGGATCTGCATTTACTGTGGCAGCCCGCCTGTTTACTGCAAAAACGCTTATGCGTGAATAGCTTATCTGCGGCTAAAGTCGATGTCACTATTGATACCCTAGCGCTTTCTGCAGACTCAAACGAAGCGCCAGTCGCGCCACTTGATGAAGAACCCAGCGAGCTCCTATTACCCTTTGATATTGTTTTAGATTCTGCTGAACTCAATGGTGTTAATATCCAAGTGGATGATATGCAATTTACCGCTAATCGTCTTAACGCAGAAGCACAATGGTTTACCGAAGGTTTGTCGGTTAAACAGCTATCCAGCGAAGGATTATTCATACTGATCCCTGCATCAACCGATGTAGCAACGCAAGCCAGCACGGCAGCGGTAACGAATGCAGCAGATCCCAGCACTGCTACGAATACAACACCGACACCATCGGCCAGTCCGTCGCTAACAAAAGAGGCTGAATGGGCTTTAGCACAATTGCCACAAGTATTTATGCCTTTCCCTGTGACAGTCAATGCCCTAACGTTAGACAACACCACACTGCAAATCGGCGATCGTAAAGATGTTTTTGGCCATGCAGAACTACAAGGCAGTTTCCGTGAATACCAATTGACCTTAGACCATCTCGCCATCAGCCACACCGATGGCAGCGTCGATATCACAGGCAGCCTAACACTTGATAAAGATTATCCACTCGATTTAGAGGCAAATCTCACCCTTAACCAACTAGTCGAATTGCCAGATCTCACTCATCAAGTATTAACGTTAAAGCTGAGCCAAAGTTTAGGGCAACTTCAGGTGAATGCCGTCGCCAAAGGCGATACCGACTTTACGCTAGATGGCCAAATAACACTGCAAGACCCTAACCTGCCCTACAAGGTGAAACTTGAACAAACACGGCTTCAGTGGCCACTGAAGACCCCTGAATACTCGGTAAGCGATGCCACACTCGATAGCCAAGGCGACCTCAATCGGCAAGAGGCGAGTCTTACTGGCCAACTGATCACACCCTTTCACAAAGTGCTCGACATAGACACTGACATCCATCATCAAGATGCTAAGTTAACCATCAATAATCTTGATGTAATGGGCGCGATTGGTAAGGTCAAGCTCACGGGCGAACTCGATTATCAAAAAGCCATTAGCTGGAACGCCAATCTCTGGATCAATGACGTCAAATTACAAGAAATACAGCTGCCACAAACGGATACAGCACAAAGTACAACGGGTTTACCGGACAGTTTGATTTCAGGAAAATTACGCACTAAAGGCTCATTTGCAAACCCCCGTTGGCAAGTATCCCTGAGCGATACTGAGCTCACTGGCACTTTGCAAGGTTATCCCTTCGATATTACAGGGGATATCAGTGTGAATGATTCCCTGTATGTCAGTGCTAAAGGGCTGAACGCCAAAGTACTAGGTTCAACTCTGGCACTCAAAGGCGAAGCCAATGCCAACTGGGATCTCCAAGGTGAATTACAAGTGCCCGACTTTGGCCTATGGTTACCTAAGGCCAGCGGCCAACTACAGGCGCAGATCAATGTCACTGGTGACGAGAAACACCCCCAGGTCGAGCTTACAGCGCAGCTGGCAGAACTTTACTATCAAAACATTAAACTGCAGGAATCTAATTTAAAGGCCTATTACAAGCCGCTAGATCAACATGAATTTGCTATCTCGCTAAAATCAAAAACCTTACAGATTGCAGAACAAAATTTAGATACAGTGACACTCGGGGCGAAAGGTACCATTAACGCTCAAAAACTCACTCTCAACGCCACGGGCGATCTTGGGCTCGATGCAACGATGAGCAGCCAATACGATGTGAAGAAGTCACGACTACAGCTCGATGTTGATCGTTTAAATCTCAACACGCCCCTAGGCCTATGGCAGATCGATAACACCATTAATCTGGCTTGGGACCAAATCAAGAATCAAGGCAGCATTACGCCCTTTTGCCTCATGAATCCCAATAGCCGTATCTGCCTGAACAGTAATACACCAATAGGTAAAAAAGGCAGCGCACAGGTGAGCTACTCAGGTAATCCAGGGCAATTACTTATCCCAATATTACCAACGAATATGCGTTGGAACGGCCCTGCATCGCTATTAGCCAATGTTGCATGGGCTGCTGGCCGTAAGCCTACTGCAGATGTGAACTTTGATTTTGCTCCCGGCAGCATTATGCTCAAACGGGATAAAAATCGTGAAGTCACCATTAATTACCAAAACCTATCATTAAAAGCGACCTTAGATGCAAAACGGCTGGCGACGGTTTTAGATTTTGAATCAGAAGGCGTGGCCAGTTGGCAGAGTGAGATTAACGTCAATGTCACACCCGATCGCACCCTGTCAGGTTATGCCAATATCAAGCAAATCAACTTGCAGCCACTTGGGGAGTTTTTCCCTCAATTAAATACAGTGCAAGGTTTGCTGACGAGTCAACTTAACTTTGCGGGTAGTCTAGATGCGCCCGAAGTATCGGGGAGCATGGCCTTAACTGAGGGCGCCTTAGCCCTAACAGCAAACCCAACATTAATCGACAAAATTGACATGTCGATGTCATTTGCGGGTCAACAAGCGCAGCTTAAGGGACGCTGGATGATGGGCAATGGTTTAGGTAGAGTGAATGGTCAACTGCAATGGCCCCAAGGTCAATTTAGTGGCGAGTTAGCCCTCGAAGGCGATAAGCTCGCCGTGATCCAACCGCCACTGGCTATTCTCGATGTCTCCCCCGATATCAACTTAACCTTCAACAGTAAGCAACTGGCAGTAAAAGGAAAAATAGCAGTACCTTCAGGCAACATTAAAATTGTGCCATTAGCGGAAGGCGGTGTCGCAGCCTCCGAAGACGTGGTATTTGACGACTCCATTGCCGCCACTCAGCCTAAAACTAGCCCCTACGCCATCGTTGCAGATCTGAATATCAGTGTGGGGAACGAACTCAGAATTGATGGTATGGGTCTCAAAGGTAAACTCCAAGGAACCTTAAAGCTACAGCAGCAAGCTTTCCGTCCTCCTTTGCTCTTCGGTAATATCAAAGTCAATCAAGGTAGCTACAAGTTTATGGGCCAAACCCTAAAAATCCGCACTGGTGAAGTGCAATTTGTGGGGCCAACGTCATTACCAAACCTGAATATTGAAGCAATACGGGAAATTAAGACTGAAGACTTAGTGGCAGGTGTACGTGTCACAGGCACGCCATCACGCCCAGTGGTGACCTTATTCTCCAATCCAGCCAAAGAGCAGGCCGAAATCTTGTCTTACATTATCAAAGGCAGTGGCTTTAACAGCGCCAACAATGAGCAAAATAACTCGCTGATGATGGGCGCGGCACTCGGTTTAGGCTCACAGGTGGGCGGCGGCGCAATTAACAACTTAGGGAATACTGCGACAGGACTCATTGAAGAGTTTGGTTTCTCTAACGTGCAACTCGACACTAATGATGAAGGGCGTGTGGCGATCAGTGGCTTTATCGGCGATAACTTAATGGTGAAATACGGAGTAGGTGTATTTAACCCTGGTTACGAAATGACAGTCAGGTATTACTTGCTCTCACAACTCTATCTAGAAACCGTGTCAGGCACTTTAGGCCAATCACTTGATATCTATTACAACTTCAATATCAAGTAACCATATGAATACCAATATATTGACACTAAAAACTCTAGCCAAACAATCTCAAAATACGCGTTACAGTATGTTGAGGTTGTTTGGGTAAAGCCTAAGTGTCTACCCATAAATACAAACAACTAAAAATCAGCCACAAAAAAAGCGCCCTTAGGCGCTTTTTGCTTCAGTTACGACAATTAAGCGTAAACGAAGTCAACATGTTCAATGATTGGCTTGAACACGTGGCGTTGCATAGCTTGTGCACGAACACCCACTTCTTTACCATCAACAACGATAGTCAGAGTAGAAGTGTAGAAGTCAGCATTAGCTTGAATGTTAATGATATCT
The DNA here is from genome assembly GCF_025654235.1 of Shewanella sp. SM32. NCBI lineage: Bacteria > Pseudomonadati > Pseudomonadota > Gammaproteobacteria > Alteromonadales > Shewanellaceae > Shewanella > Shewanella sp. SM32. The sequence goes on from NZ_JAKKRO010000050.1 coordinate 10,322, forward strand.
TTGTGATCAAAAACAATAGAAACTGGCTCTTTGCCTTGGCCATAAATAACAGCAGGTACTTTACCAGCATGGCGTAGGCGGCGGCTCGAACCTTTCCCTATTTCAGTGCGGGTTTGTGCTTGGATAGTGTAAGACATGTGTTTCTCACTTAAATTTAGAGTAAAAAGTTGCCGGCATTTTCGACCAATGACGGCTCATATAAAGCGCGCGAATACTAACATAGATACCCAAGGCGCACAAGAATACCGCAAGCCCTCTATTTATCGGCGTCAGCGTTAGCAAAACAGACCGCTATTTATCAAATTGAGGAACTTGTATCTTGGCTGTTACGGCAGAGAAAAGGCTTTGATCTCAAACAAAAAACACGAGATCTAGATCACACTGGGAAATTGAGAAGCCTGTTAAGCTCGGGCAAATTTCGATAACTGCTGTGTCAAAAAATGCGTCATGCGCTATACCAGTTACAACAAGAAAATAGACTTTCATGCCAACTGGCCCGTGAACTCGTCTCTCTTATCGAAACCGTTCCTTATCAGCAAAATACCCTCGAATTAAAATTCTTAGAATTGCTTGCCTGCACCCAACAAAAAAACCGCAGCTTGATCTTACTTATGCAAATTATTGAGTCTGTCGATATTGAGTCGCAGAGGCAAAGACAATATCAATTTTCACAACGTCTCAGCCTATTGATCTGTGATTGGCAACAACATAGAGAAATGAACAAACTCAATCAACAATTTATCCCGCTGCTCAGACATTACTTGATCGAATCGCAAGCCTTGGAACAAGATTTTTATCAGCAGATCCAACAACAGATCATTGCTACCAGTGCCTTACCGGACCACAATCGACGTGCACAAAGCCAGAATTAGGATAATAACCCACACCACCGAGTTTCAGGGATAAAGCCGCTTCTCTGAGGGTTTTTAGTTTAACGCTAGGGATCGCTATGTCCATCGCCATGCCGCGCATGTGATAACTCTTCTTAGCAACTCCGCCACTGTGGCTCACGAGCATGGCATTGGTTTTTGGTGAACGGTAACCAGAAATTACATGGATTTCATCGTTGGTATTCAAGGTTGTTTTGAGCGAGTGGAGTAAATCAAATAAGCGCTTATCCATAGGCGCTGCCACATTCTGACGATGATCCCGCAGCAAATGATTAAAATTGTCTAACACCTTGCTCTGATAATGACCATCTACCCAGTAACTACCATCATCGCGCTCGCCAGTATGACGATTAAACAAACTTAACTCGCGGATCCCTTTGGTTGAACGGCTGGCAACTGCTTTTGAGGGAATAAAGGAACATAATGCCACACCACTAAGGCCTAACAATAACTGCCTACGGGCAGGACATATTAAAGTCACATGATCACCTTTTGTATGCTTTTTGGTCACTAGTAAGGCAAATTATACTGAATAAGCCCTAAGATCAAGTTTTGCCAACCCCATTCTGAGTAGGATTTCAAAATGCCAAGCGAGTTCAGATGCTTATCTTGCTCAGCTTTACAGCACAAAAACGTTAATGTTGTTCCAAAACCGTGGCAGGCACAGCATTCGTCAGCTCAGGTTCCAAATGATAAATATCGCGACGGTATTGCTCCTGCCCACTATCGTCTAACCATGCAGTCCAGTAAACCAGATGCACGGGCAACTTTTCGGAAAGTGAAAACCACTGGGGTTCAGTAATACCAGGGGCTAACTTGTCCCATAAACGTTTGTCTTTTACTAAATGCTCTTTAAACCACTGGGCTAATTCAGTGGCTTTTTCAATACGAATACACCCAGATGATAGTGCCCTATCGTCCTTTTTAAAGAGACTTGGCTCAGAAGTTCCATGTAAATAGACACTGAAACTGTTATCAAAGTGAAACTTATATTTACCTAATGCATTCTTCGCCCCAGGGCGTTGTACAAGCTGATAGGGAAACGAAGCGCTGGCTAAGGCCTGCCATTCCTCTGGCATGCGTTGCACCCGTTGACCGTTATAATCGTACACATCAAATTGACGTTCATTAAGATAATGACCATTTCGCTGAATTTGCGGCAGAATGTCCCGCCGTAAAATGCTGCTAGGCACTCGCCAACTAGGGTTAAGCACCACGCTAGAAATCTGACTGTCCAAAATCGGTGTTTGCCGAGAAGATTTACCCACAATAACCTTGGAACTTAACACTGGCGTACCATTATCGACCAACGTCATCTCAAAAGCGGGCACATTAATCAGCAAATAACTCGGCTCTAATTTACGTTCAAACACTCTTTGTCGAATAGTGTTTTTAGCTAATAGTACCGCCCTCGCCCTTGGCGATTGGTTCACCCAAAATAAGGTCTGCTTACCTATCACCCCGTCCTGTTTTAACCCATGCTTTTGCTGAAAGCGCTTAATGCCAATCATAAGTTCTTCGGTATAAACTTGATTCACTCTAGGCTCAGTGGCTAAGTCTCCCAATATCCACATACGCTTTGCTAGGGTATCAACGATCTGATGACTCATTCCTAAGGTTAACTTTTCATCTAGCACTAAAGTTTCCCATGGTTCAATTGTGTCCAATTGCACTAAATGGGCGATTTGCTTAAGCACCCTTTGATATTGGGGATCCACTGGAATAACGGATGAAACCGTCCCTGGGGCTCCAGCGTTGTTACATTCTGCGGATGTCATCACATAATGCCAGTAACCGGTAACATCAGCTTGGATTCGTACTAAATCAGCAGTAGATAAGGTATTAGGAGAAAGTGTTAAGTCACGATAATGCTGGCCAAATACTGGATTAACGCCTGCGAGATCCAATAGCAACACCTGTGGCACTAAGGCCGCAAGCGGCAGCACAGCAGTAAGATCTTCAGCTTTACCCTCAAGATTTGGCTGCGCAGCAATACTCGAATTTGATGTTACGGATTGAGCGCCATCAGCTGCACCTACCTTTGGCACTAAAATTATTGGAATACAGAAAAAAAGGCTGAGTAATAGTTGCGCGAGATTACGCCTCGTCGGCATCGGGTTAATCTGCAATGCTTTCAAGTTCGCGATGTTGAACTCCTGCTCTATCAATTTGAGTTCTCTCACGTTTAGCGTTACACGCATGGATGGGGGCAAATAGCGAATGATCTTTTTCAATATCATAAATACTCCCTTAGCTATTTTTAAGGTCACCTGAGAGCCAGCGGGTATATCAATCAACAACACTATGATATGACTATTCCATGGAGATCAATTAATTACTAGGGGTTAACTCCAGATAATGAAAAGAAAAATGCCACTGAGGTCGTCAGTGGCATTGATATCAAACAAACTCGCATAAATATGCTGAGCAAGTGCTCGTTAGCAAAAAGACACGAGATCTTCTTCGACAAATTGCTCTGGTAATTTCTGTAGGCTACGTAACATCAAAGGATTTGCCAACACCATCGCCATTTCTTGACGATTGAGTAAAGCTAATGCGCTCTGTTGACAACGAGCTTCATGCACCTTCACATGTACTATGGCTTCCATCGCTTCAATTGGTGTACCCGCAGCACGCAAAGGCTGTTTATCCACCATTGCTAAATGCAATTCCATCAACGCAGGGTCTTTAAGTACCTGTGCTAACGTCCAAGGCTCAGCAATGTGTCTTTGGTAAGCGGCGCGCGCTTCTTGCGCTTGCAGACAAATTTGCGCAGGGTTACGTTCTTCTGGTGTTGCAAGAATACCGGCACGCTTGAACACTTCGCCAATTTTGACTGAACCTGTCCATGCAGAAATTGGCACAGCAATCCACAGACCGATCAACGCCGGACTCATCCAAGCTAACAAAGTCAAAGAATCCAAAATAGCCGCATAACCTAACATCACACCTGCCAGCATATGCCAGCGGTGACGATAAATTAACGTCATCCAAGGCATACTGCCGTCATCACGACGTTGCGGCGACCAACCACTGTCCCGCCCCATCAGAATTGACATCACAGCACCACAATGGATAAACATCATGATAGGTGCAATCAGCGCTGAAAGTATGACCTCAAAGATTACACTAAATATCGCTTTAATTCGACCACCAACACTGCGAGCAAACTCACCGTCTTTAAGCAGCAACAAGACCCCAAATACTTTAGGGCCAAACAAAACCCCCATAGTAATGTAGAACAATCTTAATGCCCTATCCGAGTCCATGATGGGCCAAGTCGGGAACAGTGAAAATTGTTCGGTGAAATATTCAGGTCGAATAAAGTGTGCCTGCAAAGCCAACATCAAACCGGTCAAAATCAACATCAACCAGAAAGGAGATGACAAATAAGCCATGATACCCGTCAGTAAATGTAAACGGCTTACCCAGTGCAAACCTTTAGTCGGCAAAATACGCGAATGCTGCAAGTTACCTTGGCACCAGCGGCGATCACGCACGGCTAAGTCGATAATCGACGGTGGACATTCTTCGTATGAACCCGGTAAGTCATAGGCAATGACCACACTCCAGCCCGCACGGCGGATCAGCGCAGCTTCAACAAAGTCATGGCTCATGATATGACCACCAAAAGGTGGCTTACCCTTAAGGTTAGGTAATCCCGCCGCAGTCATAAAGGCTTCGGTGCGGATAATGGCGTTGTGGCCCCAGAAGTTACCTTCTTTTTGTACCCACCAGCCTAACCCGGTACCAATTACGGGACCATAAATACGCGCCGCAAATTGCTGTAAACGGGCCATTAAAGTGGTGCCATTGATCAACGACGGAATCGTTTGGATCAAACCCGCATCAGGATCGGCCTGCATGCGCTGAGCTAAGCCAGTGATGGTTGAAGACTCCATCAAACTGTCGGCATCAAGCACTAACAAGTGATCATAACGCGACCCCCAACGACGGCAAAAATCGGCTACGTTACCCGCTTTACGGGCGACATTTTTACGACGGCGACGGTAATACACCCGCGAATGCTTATGGGTTTCTTGACGCAACACCAGAAACGCCTGCTCTTCGAGTAAAGCAATATCGGGATCCGTAGTATCACTTAAGATAAACCAATCAAAAGCATGACCGTGACCCGTTTGCGACAAGGTTTCAGCCATCACTGAAACCGCCGAGAATACCCTATCAGGAGATTCGTTATAGGTCGGCATCAAAATCGCGGTTCGCGTATGCAGTTCAGTCACTTGCAAATCTTTTGCCCGCGGTTTTCGCAGTAAAATTAAAAAACCTGCAATACCGCTACAAAACGCCAAAGCAATCCAGCAGAAGTTAACCGCAAACAGCACTAGCACTAAATATTCCAGAGGAGTAATTCCGCCAATGCTAAATACCGCCCCCATTTCATAGATAGCAAACAAAGATAATAATAAAGCCCCACCCACCACAAACACACGACGGTAGGTACGCGAGCGTACCCCATCAGCCACAGTGCTACGGCGAGGGAATCCCTCTGGCATCTTACTTAAATTTTGGGGTTCCATAGCGCCAGGCCGTTCATTTGGCATAGCACTACCACCCACGAGGACTTCCGTCTCGAGTACCGAGTTATCGGATACAGTCATATCATGTTGCTCCGTCATGAACCTTACAGCGTCCAGCGATAGAGCCAGGTTTCAACCTGACGAGGAGTTGGGAACTTAAGTTCAGCGCGCAGTTCGATAAGATCTTTATCTTCTGGCTCTAATTCAAAAGCTAAGCGATAGCCATTTTTAGCGGCATTACGGGCAATCACCACATTCGTGACCACACCACCAGAAGCTTCAACTTTAGCGACTGGCATTTCATCTGTCATCGGACCTTCAACTTGATAGTCGACCACAAATAAACGTCTTGGAGTCGCCTTAGCAATATCGGCACGACCACTGGCAGAGCGAGAAATATGTACAGCACCGACTTTCGCAGCAGGTTCTTCACCCCAACTCATGCGATAGGCAAAATGAAATTCACCGCCAGCAGGAATAGGCTGACGTGGTTTCCAATAACTAACAATGTTGTCATGAATTTCAGACTCTGTCGGAATTTCAGTCAACACCACTGAACCTTGCCCCCAATTACCCACAGGCTCAATCCATAGGCTTGGGCGACGTTCGTAATGGGCTTCTAGATCTTGATATGACGCATAGTCACGCTCACGTTGGATCAGACCAAATCCCTGAGGCGAGTTGTCAGAAAACGCACTGACTTGTAACTGACGTGGATTAGCTAATGGGCGCCATAAATGCTCACCACGACCATTTAACATCAATAAACCATCAGAATCATGTACTTCAGGTCTAAAATCATCGGTGTCGTGACGACCATTGAGTGAATGTAAGAACATGCTAGTGCTTGGTGCTAAACCGACTTTGCTCAGCTCAACACGAGGAAACAGTGTCGCTTCTACATCAATCAAGGTGTTATCACCGGGACGGACAGAGAAAGTATAGGCACCTGCTACGCTTGGGCTATCTAGCAAGGCATGCACAACAATCAAGTTGCTGTCATTGTGTGGACGCTCAACCCAGAAGGCGCGAAATATCGGGAATTCTTCCCCTTCAGCGTCAGCCGTTTTTAACGCCAAACCACGGGAAGATAAGCCATAGGCGTTACCTTTACCTAAAGCGCGGAAATAACTCGCACCTTGGAATACCATAAGCTCGTCAAATACACCATTCGTATTCAATTGGTTATGAATACGAAATCCTGAGTAGCCAATGTCGTCATTCGGCAGCGCTTGAGTAATCACTTCACCCGCGGTGAAATATTTAGGCTCATAGGCTAAGTGCGTTGCATTCTGACCTTCTACAATCGCAATCTCGATCAGATCTTGAAAATAGAAACCACGGTGGAACATTTGCATTTGAAATGGCACGCCCTGATCACGCCAAATAGACGCAGTCGGGTTAAAACGAATATCTCTGTACTCATCGTATGACAGTTTAGCAAGGCCAGCTGGCAAAGGATCTTTGAGGGTCACATAAGGTTTCGCTGCCAAACGTTTTGCAATCTTCACGACAGTTTCGCTATCAAAAGCGCCTGTCTTAGTGAATCTGATTTGATTTTTTGTACTGGGCTGAGAAATCACTTTCGGTGGAGTAACCACAGGAACTGCCTCGGCGGGTTTTGTCTCTTCAGCGTACGCGACACCAGACAGGGCGACTACAGCGCCTAGCGTCAGTGAACATATGAGTGACGAATAAGGTTTGGACGATGGGCAACGCAACAAGCTAACCATAGATAGGTAACCTAAAAAATAAACTAAGAAATCAATGTTTTTTATGTATACAGTGAATTTTTTTCACTCTGATTTAGAGATGAAAAAAAACAGTTGCTTACATATCGCGAAAGATATCAGAAGGAGAAAAAAACTCATAAATAAAGATGCAGTTAACCCCTTCTACACAATACTATTTGAGAATAAGCTTATACCAAAAATGAATATTAAAATAACATTATCATGCTTATTTCTGTTTTCAAAGTTACAAAAACAAATTAAGTGATCCAAATGCTACATTATTGAAAGTAAAATGAGCCTTTTTACACCTCAACTAAGTGTTGATGATCATAGATGAAATATCACAATAAGCGAATCAATCTGTTGGTAAGCCTAAGGATTAACACTAAGACAGCAGGAAATTTCAAAATTTTACCCGCTTAAATGTATCAAAACAACTGAGCTGATGTCACTGAAACTGCGGATCTATTTTAACATTTCATTGCCTGAACTATTTTGGCAGAAAAAGTGTCACAGATAATCCGCCCTGCTCCCTAGGCGCAATCACTAAACGACCTTGGTGCAATTCTATGATGTGATAGCAGATAGACAAACCTAATCCCGCGCCTATGCCTTCATTTTCATTCACACGATAAAAACGTTCTGTCGCATTGGCAATCTGCGGCTCTGTCATGCCTTGGCCTCGATCCGCGACACAAATACAGATTTCATCATCCAAAGCATGGGCCGACACTGAAATCTCCGATTCCTGTGGACTGTATTTACAGGCATTTTCGATAATATTCTTCAGTACAAGTAGCAAATAAAAACGATCACAGGTCACCGTTAGATTGGATGCGATATCGATATTCCATTCATAATCTGTGATTTGTGGCATTAATTGATTAAGCGCATCTTCGACCATAGGCAAAATGGCGTGGGATGACACATTAAGCTCATTAATCGAGTCCACCCTTGCTAATACGAGTAATTGTTCAACGGTATGACTCATGTGCACGACGCCAGCATCTATCGCAGCTAAATGGAATTTCTGCTGCGGATCATCATCAATCAGACTCTCTAAGCCATGTTGATGTAATTTAATCACAGATAATGGCGTTTTAAGCTCATGGGCCGCATCGGCGCTAAAACGACGCTCACGGGCGATAAATCGCGCGATACTATTGATATATAAGTTCAATGCGCGCCGAACAGGGACTAATTCTTTAGGCAATGACATAGTCAACGGGGTCAAATCGTTGGGTGCCCGTCCAATTAATTCTCTTTCAAAGGTTTTTAATGGCCGAAACAAGAGATAAAACAAGAAGCTAACAATAATTAATGTTAAAGGCACTACCATCAAGGGCACGATAACGGCATTATGCATGATTTGCGATACAAGCTCTTGGCGTACTTCATCCTGTTGAGCAGTGACAATCCAAACATGATTTTTAACCGAAAAAAAACTGAACACATGCCAGAGTTCTCCTTCGAACACTTTCTTATGATAACCCTGTACGAATCGACTGATAGGTTGATGACCAATATTATCCGATAAAACTAAGGCTTCACCCGCCTCACTCCAGATTTGAAACGCCAATTTATGCTCATAGGCCAGTTTCAGCGCATCGGCCTTTTCGGCAAAGGAACTGATCTGGCTATCGGGAACGTGGAGCACTTGGGGTATGACGAGATCCTGAGCTGTTGTATTGGGCTCAGTATGATAGAACAACTCCAACATTTTAGCGGTTTGGAGCATTTGCGCATCGAAGAGTTCTTCGATTTGATGCTTAGAATCCCGAGTACTCAACCAGCTAGATACAGCGACGGATACTGAAATACCTGACAAAATTAATAATGTCAGTACCAAACGCAGTGAATACACATCTAGCCCCTTTAATCGAATCACTTCTTTTTCCTAACGACTATGCTTCAAGTCATCACTGCGTTATCAGTACCCACAAACGTGGAGCTTGTCACTTAACTCTTCAAATTAATTTATTTCGATCAAGGTATAGCCTATTCCACGCACGGTTTTGATTAATTCATTGGCAAGTTTTTTGCGCAGATGGTGGATATGCACTTCTATTGAATTACTGCCAACCTCATCCCAGCCATAGGTTAACTGTTCTAACTGGCTGCGGGTCAATACACGCCCTGCCGACTGAGCGAGTTCGAGCAGTAATTGAAATTCACGCCGTGAAAGCAGCACATTTTGATCGCGAAAGGTCACTTCACGGGTATTTAAATCGATACACAAAGCACCAATAATCAAACTGTTGTGATCGAGCCCATACTGACGCCTGACGATGGCACGAATGCGCGCAGCCAATTCACGCACATCAAAAGGTTTACCGAGATAATCATCGGCGCCCATGTCTAAACATTCGAGCTTAGTGTCAAAATCCGTATTCGCGGTCAGAACTATTGTGGGAATTGACACCCCCTGCTGGCGCCAAGCTTTAAGTAACTCTTTACCATTACCATCAGGCAATCCCAGATCGAGCACTATGGCACTGAAGCTTTCATTTTTAACCCCCAGCAAAGCTTGCTGATAACTATTAAGGTGATCAACTTGCATACCCAGCTTTGCCAAACTCAAGCAAATCCCTTGGGCTAATAACTCATTGTCTTCAACCAACATAATACGCATTCAATGTCCTTAACTGAGCCCTAACGGAAAATACTGAACTTAACATCTTGTTGCTGTAAAAAATCTTCCGCGTCTCGCCCCTGCAGCATAGCCATAGTGGCGAGCATACCTGCAGTCACGCAGTTTGGCCCTAACACAGTCACAGAGCGCGGCGCATGGATAACGGGATAGCCAGTGCGTGGGTCGACAATATGGCCGTAACGCTTGCCATCGACTTCAAAAAATCGCCGCGTATCGCCACTGGTCGCTAATGCACCCTGACTAATCGCCAGTACACTCGCAGCGTGATCGAGGTGTCGTGGGTCTTCAATTCCCACTTGCCATGGCGTCACTTTGGACACGGGACAAGCGATATCACCGCCAAAATTCACTAACACTGGAATGTCTGGATAACATTCGGCTAACTCATAGGCGACTCTGTCGACCGCATATTCTTTTGCGATACCACCAAAATCCAATTTCATTCCTGTTGGCATCTCAATATGGCGCGAATCAAACTCGATGTGCTCAAACCCCACTAAGGCTTTCGCGGCAAGTATGCGACCATGTTCGGGCAATTGGGCTTTGGGATCAAAGCGCCACAGTTCCATTAACGGCCCAGCAGAAATATCAAAGAGTCCATCACTGAGCTGAAAACATTGTTTAGCAAAAGCCAATAACTGCCAGGTTTCTTCATCGATAAGCTGCTTATGACCATTGGCATGGTTTAATTGCCACAGACAATTCTGCGCGATAAAGCGACTGTACTTATGTTCGATACGCAGCGCCTCAGTGACAGCCATGTCCAACATATCGTCTGCAATATCAAGTTGATCGCACCCAATGAGTATTTCACAGGGACTCGCCATGGCCCTAAATTCACCCACATAACCCCAATCACGGCGTTGCAACGAATAAGGTGCGGTCTTTAGGGACGATGTCGACATCATAAATCACCTCTTCACATGGCATCCCACTGGGATTCCGATTGAATAAGTTCAGGCGCAAATTGAGTATGGGTAGCTAAGCTACCCATACAGTTTAACGCCTTGCTATCTGAGCCAGTAGCATTATTTCGTATTAAAAAGAATAACTAAACTGTGCTGTAATTGCCTTCTGAGTCGGAAACAGATCGAAGTTTTGCAGCTCTCCAGGAATCGTAGCGCCGTTATTTTTCGGATCCTGTTGGTAATACTCTAAGCGATACGACATTTCATGACCGCCCGATAATCTATGGCCAAATTTAACCCCAATCGTATATGCCGACATATCTCCGATACGATAATCGGCACTGGCAAACTCTGGCAGTGGCGTATCAGCCATCAAGAAAGGTTGATAGAAGTTAGCCGCAGTTTGTTGGTAATAGCGCAGATGTAATTGACCATAGAAGTTGCCGGTAAAGTAATACCGATAATGGGTTTCTAAGGTATGTGATGTGAGGTCCCAGTCATCGGTATTATAACGATAGGAAAAATCCACCACACCCGCATCTAATGCGCCTTTGGTCATCACGTAAAAACTGTGCTTCAAGCGCGAATCGGGGCGGCTCTCATACAATAAATCCTGAGTAATGCCGTTGTTATCCACCACACTGATCACCTTGTAGGGATCCGTTAAATAGCCATTCACACTCGACAAGCCGTAATTGGCCTGCAACAACCAGCGCTGACTAAGCACTTGGGTGATACCTAACATCACATCCGCGGTCTGCTTATCATCACTGCCACCTTGACGAGTCGCATCGAATGCGCTGCGATAAGCTTCCTCACTGGTGAAGTTATCGCGAATGACCATCGAAGATAAATCCACCGGACGACCGCCAACGGGGTCAACCACATCGAAACTATAAGCCGTACCTAAAAATAAAGTGGTGTTGTCTTTATTAAACCCTCGCTCAATTCCGGCATTGATGCCCATTGACATATAATCAAACTCTTTCGAGCCATATGCGCCAACACTGAGTTTCCAATCTGGTGTTAGCACTTCACTCCAACCGACATTGGCTTGTACGCGAGTATCGTGAAAGGTGTCATCTAACGGCGTTTCCCCCGCTGAAACATGATATTGCCCATTACCTGATGGTCGAGTAAACGTTTGGCTGGTACTTTGGGCCACAGCGCCCGATGCTGAAGGACCCGTTAGACTGTCAACCACGAGTTTGAGATCCAGCACACTGTCATCGCCAAAGGCTTTTTGCGCTGTGCCTATGGCTTCGATGGCTTGTACTCTATCTTGCTCACCGTAATACATTAACGCAGCATCAATCTTCCAGTCGTCAGCTTTTTTAGATAATTCAGTCGCATGGCCACTTGTTGCAAACAGTCCACAACTGGCTAATGCGAGAGCACCCGCTATCTGCTTCGATTGTCTTGTATTTATTGGGTTCTTTTTTTGAGTCATAGCTGACAACACCTGTAGGTCACTTCCATCCATTCAATACCGCGGGATTTCGCCCCAGATTTTAGAACATCTGCTCGTCACATTTGTTTTAGTACGTCTGTTCATTACATCTGTGCGTTACATTTATTCGTAACATCTAAAGGCAAATAACACCAACGGAGAGTTTAGTTACAGCCACATCCGCCACCGGCAAATGCACGACCGCCGCTACTGCCTTCTTTACTAAAATAAATATGATCATCGAGTGCTAGATCGAGCTTTTCACTGTCGAGCGCCATATCGCTGCGGGCCAACTGGCCTTTCTCCCACGGCTGCACTCCTAAACTTGAACATCCACTCAAACCTATGATGAGCGTTACTGCGACTAATGCGGGTTTAAGCATAAATTACTCCTTCAGTAAATTGACGAGCTCTTGCTCGTATTCAGCGGTTTTATCGGCATAAAAGCCAACATGATGCTGTACTAACTGACCTTGACGATTGAACATAAAACTGCTCGGCATGCCCAGCAAATCGAAACTGCGAGCGACATCACCTTCGGGGTTAAAACGCACTGAAAAATTGGCAGGGACTTGTTTCAAGAATTCCTGGGCTAACTCGTTATCTGTATCTAGGTTGATTGCCACGACAGCTAATCCCTGATCTTGATACTTTTTTTGTATTTCATTCATCCAAGGAAACGATTTACGGCAAGGGCCACACCAGGATGCCCAAAAATCGACATAGACGACTTTGCCTTTAAACTCACTCAGGGAAACGGCTTGGTTTTGCGCGTTAAACACTTGATAGTCCAGCGATGGCGCGGCTTGTACGCCTGCGGCCAATAAACTGAGTAACAATAATATTTTCTTCATAGCATATTCCGCATTAACGATTACGTTCGAATCTATTAACTGAATCTTAAGGTTTTCTTAAACAAGCTTATATAAGTTTAATTAACCTACTCACCACGCGAATGAACCATAGTTATCAGCATCGCCTTAATCACATGAGTGCTGATTAAGTGACCGATTTCATCCAAAATGGCAAATGTGAGACATTTTGTCCCATTAGAAAAAGTGAAATTAGATCTGCGTCATGTTAATCAAATGTCAAAATCAGTTCGGTCACATCTCTTAAAAATTCTTGATATACATCAATAATCTTTACACTCCAACGGCCTAAACTGACACTGTCAATTATGTAAACCCTTACCAATTTACATTTAAATAACAAAAAGGTTGACCCATGGACACACATGCAGCCCTATATGAACAGGGAAAGGCGCGCTTAGATGCGTTACGCCAATTCGCTCCCCGTCAACAACAATCGCTGATTGAGAAAATGCAACAGCACGGCATTAGTCGCCGTGATTTTATGAAGTGGAGTGCCATGGTGACGAGCATGCTCGCATTACCCCTCCCCTTTAGTAACTTAGTAGCCGAAGCTGCAGAATTAGCCGATCGTGTACCCTTAATCTGGTTACATATGGCCGAATGTACTGGCTGCTCCGAATCTTTAATTCGTACCGATACCCCCAATCTAGACTCACTGATTTTCGATCATATTTCCTTGGAATATCACGAAACCTTAATGGCTGCAGCGGGTTGGCAAGCCGAAGAAAACCTCGAACATGCACTCGAAACTTACAAGGGCCGCTATTTACTGGCCGTTGAAGGGGCGATTCCGACTGCAAATAACGGCAGTTTCTTAACTGTGGGTTGTAAAGGCCACACGGGTTTAGAAATCATCAAGCATGCTGCAGAAGGCGCCGCCGCGATTATCTCTGTTGGCACTTGTGCGGCGTTTGGTGGGGTGCAAGCCGCTTATCCAAACCCAACGGGGGCTAAAGGCGTGCATGAAGTGGTCAGTAAACCCGTGATTAACTTAGGCGGTTGCCCACCGAGTGAAAAGAACATAGTCGGCACTTTGATGTACTTCATCATGTTCGGAAAATTACCTGCGCTGGATATGTTTAATAGACCTAAATGGGCTTACGGCGCACGGGTACACGATAACTGTGAACGCCGCGGCCGCTTCGATGCTGGTGAATTCGTTGAAGAATTTGGCGATCACGGTGCGAAAGAAGGCTACTGCCTTTATAAAGTCGGTTGTAAAGGTCCTTACACCTACAACAACTGCCCAACCGAGCGCTTTAACCATCACACTAGCTGGCCAGTACTCGCTGGACACGGTTGTATGGGTTGCTCAGAACCTAACTTCTGGGACGATATGGCTGACTTTGAAAAACCCCTTGGCCGTCAACTCCTCCATGGATTGGATGCGACCGCAGATACTATTGGTGCGGTGATTTTAGGCGCGACAGTGGTGGGCATTGGAGCCCATGCCGTTGCCAGTATTTTTGCCAAACCGCTGGAGGAATAACCCATGAGCAAGCGCGTTGTTATCGACCCTATCACACGTATCGAGGGTCACTTACGTATCGAAGTCGAAGTTGATGAAAATAACGTCATCAACAAGGCTTGGTCATCCTCCACACTTTGGCGCGGTATTGAAGTCATTCTCAAAGGCCGCACGCCTATGGATGTTGGCCTTATTGTGCAACGTATCTGTGGCGTATGTACCTATTCCCACTACCGCTGCGGTACTGAAGCGGTTGAAAATGCGTTAGGAATTCAAATTCCATTGAACGCAAGATACTTACGTTCATTAATGCAAACCTCTTTATACATGCACGACCATATTGTCCATTTTTACCATCTACACGGCTTAGATTGGGTTGATGTGGTTTCTGCACTGAGCGCCGATCCTGCTAAAGCGGCACAAGTTGCCCTGAAATACACAGACCACCCCATAGCGGCGGGTGAAGGTGATTTAAAAGCGGTACAAGAAAGAGTTAAAGGCTTTGTCGAAACGGGAAAATTAGGTCCATTTGCCAACGCTTATTGGGGCAACGGCACCTATAAATTTACCCCAGAGCAAAACCTTATCGCGCTATCTCACTACCTTAAAGCGCTTGAAGTACAACGTGTTGCGGCAGAAATGCTAGCCATATTTGGTGGAAAATCACCACATCCACAATCCGTTGTTGTCGGTGGTGTGACTTCGGTGCGCGACATGCTCAGCCCTGCTCGCCTGCAGGAATGGAAGCAAAAACATGCGACTGTAACTGACTTTATTCTGCGTGCCTATCAAGCAGATATCGTGATGGCGGCCGAAGCCTTTGGTACTGAACCTAGCGTGTTGGGCGGCGTAAACGTGAAAAACTTCATGGCGACCGATGACTTTGTGTTAGCCAATGGCGAATACATGTTTAATCAAGGCGTGATCATGAATGGCGACCTTGCTGGCGTCAGTGATGTGAATCCAGATCTGATTGCCGAAGACGTCAGCCACGCTTGGTATAGCGCCGATGCACCGCAACATCCCTATGACGGTACAACGATTCCTAATTACACTGGTTTTGTTGAACGCGACACTGTCTACGGCAAATTGCCAACACTGGATGGTGATGGCAAATACTCATGGGTGAAATCTCCCCGTTATCAAGGTGAACCTGTCGAAGTGGGTCCACTCGCCTGCCTATTGGTGAGTTATGCCCGCGGTAACAAGGTGGTCGTGGATTCGGTTAATGGCCTGCTCGCTCGCACAGGTCTACCCGTAGCGGCTCTATTTACCACTTTAGGTCGCACTGCAGCCCGTATGTTGCAGACAGTCATCGTCGCCCAAGAAGGGTTAAAAACCTTTGATGCGCTGCTGACGAATATCCAGTCCGATGAATCTACCTATGTAAAACCCAATATTGATCCAAATAAAGAGTATGTAGGTCACGCCATGATCGAGGCGCCACGCGGCATGTTAAGCCACTGGATCCGCATCAAAAATGGAGTGATTGAGAACTATCAAGCCGTAGTACCGACGACCTGGAACGCAGGACCTGTGGATGCCAACGGTAAAATGGGTCCCTATGAAGCCTCTTTAATTGGCTTGAAACTAGAAGATCCTACTAAACCCCTTGAGGTGATACGTATTATTCACTCATTTGACCCTTGCATGGCGTGTTCTGTACACGTGATGGATTTTAAAGGTCAGGCATTGAGCGAGTTCCGTGTCAGTCCCAATGGTCAATAATCGAGGGAGGGAACGCAAAATGAACCATTCTGCAACCCGCATTCGGACACTGGTTTTTAGTCCGGCAATACGGATTTTCCACTGGCTCAGGGCACTATCAATTTTAGTGCTAGTGATCACCGGATTCTATATTGCTTGGCCGTTTCTTGTGGCGCCTGAAAGTACGGATGTACTCGTACAAGGCTGGATCCGCTTCGCTCATCTGATTTGCGGTTTTGTACTAACCGCAATCACTTTAGTGCGCTTCTACCTGTATTTTTTCAGCCGAAGCGACATTGAGCGGCGCTCATTTCGCGATGTCATGAGTGTAAAAAGCTGGATCACTCAGCTGAAATCTTACTTATGGATGGGGCACTTACATAAAGCCGGTGTCTATGGACCGCTGCAATTTGTGACTTATGTAGCAATCTCACTGGTCGCTCTTGTGATATGTATAACGGGTCTGGTGTTGTATGCCAATGTGTATCACCAAGGTTTAGGTGGCATGCTTTGGGGCAGCGCCGCTTGGATCACGGCACAAATGGGTGGGCTGGCACAAGTTAGGATTTGGCATCACTACCTCACTTGGGCATTTGTTATCTTTGTAGTTATCCACGTCTATATGGCGGTTTGGTCAGGGATACGCTTCAAACATAACTCAGTTGACTCGATTGTCTCTGGCTATGACTACCCAAAGCCAAACTCACACCACTAGGAGTCCAATGAAGATATTGCTACTCGGTATTGGCAATGTCCTGTACGCCGATGAAGGCATCGGCGTACATTTTGTCAATTATATAGCTGATAATTATCAGTTTACCCATGAGTCCCACCAGCTAACGCTGCTCGATGGCGGCACCTTGGCTCAGGGACTTATCCCTATTATTTGCCAATACGATTATTTAATCGTGGTCGATACAGTTAATGCCAATGGCGTAGAAGCGGGCGAAGTCTATTTCTTCGATTTTGATAAAGCGCCGAAGGAAATCGACTGGCAAGGCAGCGCCCATGAAGTCGAAATGCTGCAAACCCTCAATATGATGGAAATGGTTGGCGACAGACCTAAGACCTTTGTGCTGGGCGTCACCCCAACCGTGCTCGAACCTATGGTGCTAGGCTTGACCCCTAAAGTCGCCGCCGCGGTACCTTTAATGGAATCAAGCTTGTTATCCCACTTAGCCTCCCTTGGGTTCACTGCGACGCGTGTTGCCGAGCATAGTATCGACTCGCTGATCCCTGACTCTTATAAACGTGGCGTTACTACTGGTGAAAGTATATAGAAGATGAAAAACATCAGATTTGATTTTACCTGCTCACGTCAGGTGCCTTTGTACGCGCATTTATGTAATCAATATCTAAATTACGATGAACTAAATATCAGCATAGGCTGTGATGGTCAACATAGCTCAGGTCAATATAGTGCTGGCCAACATGACTTTGGCCCTCAAAGCTATTTTATTGAAGCTCAGGGCGAGCAAAACCAACTAGAACAATTGGCCGATGCCATTGCCGCGGACTTTTTGATTTCCGCTTGGTTGATTGACTCTAGCATTAAAGTCATCGACGAGCCCCAAGGCAGTAAAACCTTACTGCCCTTTCCACAGTCTGGATCAAGCTCTGCCATAGTGCCTTTTTGCCAGCATTGTTATCCGTTGATTGGCGATAATCAGTCGGCAAAGTTTGGCACACTCGATTTAATTTGCCCTTGCTGCAAAGGCGAAACACAATTAACGTCCGCACAAAAAGCGTTAACCTTGTCAGATATTAAAGCCATGGCACAGGGACTGCTGACACAAGGCCCACTGACATTAGCGGCCGCCGATAATCTGCAACTTAGTCTGACACCGTTTGCTCAGCCCTTAGGCGAGCGGCCACAACTGTTAATTTGTAATCCCAATACGCTAAACGCCCATTTTTGTCTGAACGATGCGCAGGTGCTCGCGCTTTCGAGTATTGAAAAGCCGCTTATCTGCGCGAGACCCACGCAAGAACACGACAAACTCAGTGCGCCGCTGTACGACATTTGCTTTGCCTACAGCCGAGTGATCTTAGTGCTCGGGGAAGTATTACGACAAAAAGGGGTCGATTGGGTTTACATTAAAGGGCCGCATAATAGGCCGAAGCTAGCGTGGGTCGATGGTGCTTGGGCACAAATCGCCAGTCACGATTTAAGCTCAACACAGGTTCAAACCAAGCACTTTATCGCTCCAGAACCCTTAAGGGAAAAAGTCAGTTTTCACGGTTATCAGGCCCAATGGCAAGCGGCGAAACGTTCACGATCGCACCAAGGCGAACTGAGTGTGGCAGTATTGACTCAAGTACCGTCAAGTGAAGACAGTGATATTAATTGCACCAGTATGCTAAGCGATAATAATCAAAATACAGTCAACACAGAAAAGCACACCCTTGCAGACGCAGCGCTATTCAGTGCGCTGCTCAACGGTAAGTTTACCAGTCATAAACAGGCAAAAAATGCTGCGGTCATTTACTTAAGCCATACCCACGCCAGTCAAATTGTCACCTGCGATAATAAGGGCGACACTGAACTTTTCTTTGCCTTGCCCGAGCTGCCCGATAACGGTTACGAAATCTTCCATCAACTGGACAGCAGTCCGCAAAAAGCCGTAGCACAAAAATTTAAGAGCCTGTTCCCCGAAGATTACCTAAAACTTTTAAGCCTAAAGCTTCACGGCAGACGGGACAACTTACAAAGCCTGTGGGCGATTGCTGCCATATTAATTGGCCTTAATACACAAGAAGAGACTCAAAGCCAAGCAAGGCTCAGCGATGCACTCATGGCCGCCGCCATGCGCTACCACGGTGCCAATGCACCGCGTATCGATTATCCGCTGACCAAAGGTGAAGCCCACCGCAGCCTAAATTGGTGTAAAACCTTAGGCACTGTCTTAAGTTTTCGTATTGCGGGTAATGACGATCCGAGTCAGCTCGCCTTTGCAATGCAAGACTCGCTGGCGGACTATTTATCTAACTGGATCGAGCATATCGATTTAAATATCGGCGTGCACAATATAGCCTTAGCGGGTAATGAATTAATCAATGAAACCCTGTGCAAACGCATCAGCTTACGCTTAGGCAAAAACTTCCCCTTAGTGATCAATCGCAGCCTGGATTTAGACGGCGATAACTTAGCCGTTGGGGCACTTTACGTTAAGCAGCGCCAACTGAATGCCCATGATTAGGAGGCCAAAAGTTAAGTCACAACGCATAAAGCCACATAGGCACAATAGTCGCCACAAAAAGCACAGTGACCTGCAGATAAAACGAAGGCTGGCATTGGAATACCTTGTCCACAAGGGAGCCACGTTAAAACGCTGTCAGTTGCACGTCACAGGCATAGTACAAGGGGTGGGATTTCGCCCCTTTGTCTATCGTTATGCCCTTGAGTTTCAACTGACGGGCACTGTGCTCAACAATGCCAAGGGCGTGACCATTGAGCTGCAAGGTAATGATGAAAACCTCACTCGCTTTATCACTGCACTCAATACCACTCCACCGCCACTCGCCCGTATCGACAATATCAGCCAAATACCACTGCCGATTTTATTAAGCGAAACCACGTTTGAGATTATAAAAAGCGACAGCCATGAGGACGATGATCCAAGTTCACCGATAGGTGCACTAGTGGCGGTATCGGCAGATAAAAGTACCTGCCAAGATTGCTTGAACGACATGCATAATCCTTGGCTATGCCTTTACCAACTGCACTAACTGTGGCCCTCGATACACGATTATCAATGCTTTACCCTATGATAGGCACAACACCGCCATGGCCGATTTTGACATGTGTCCCGAGTGCGCCAAAGAATATCAAAACCCACTCGACCGCCGCTACCATGCCCAGCCAGTCAGTTGCCCCGTTTGCGGCCCCAGACTCAGTTTAAAAACGCCCCAAGGGGAATGCATCCTTCCCAATGCCTCAAATGTCAGCGCACCTGAATTGGGTACGGACCTTGCGGTACTTCAAGCTGCGGCAGACAGATTACGCCAAGGGCAGATTCTGGCAATTAAAGGATTGGGTGGATTTCACTTAATCTGTGATGCCCGAAGTGACAATGCCGTCAACGCACTTCGGCTGCGAAAACAGCGCCAAGCCAAGCCGCTAGCGGTGATGATGGCGGATATCACTATGGCGCAGCACTATGTTACAGGGACGAATGCCGAGTGGCGAGTATTGAGTTCGCAGGAAAGGCCCATAGTGCTGATGAGTAGCCGAAGCGATCATGACCTCAGCTTAGCTGTCGCCCCCAATCTGAATAAACTCGGGGTATTTTTACCCTACACACCGCTACATCATTTGCTATTATGTCTCTTCAAAGGGCCATTAGTTGCAACCAGCGCCAATGTTTCCGGTGAACCTATCATCACTGATTGTGATGAGCTTATTAGTCACTTAAGCCATGTGGTGGATGCGATAGTCGATCATAATCGGCCGATTATTAATGGCTGTGATGACAGTGTGGTGCAAGTGATCCAGCCGCAACTGGATTCCTCCGCAGAGGTGCAAGTATTGCGCCTCGCCCGCGGCTATGCACCGTTAAGTTTCCCCTTAGAGATACCGCTGACCCAATCGATTTTGGCCGTGGGCGCACAGCAAAAAAATGCCATCGCCTTAGGCTTTGGCAATAATGTGTTTTTAAGTCCCCATATTGGCGACCTGTTCAGTGTCAGCGCCGAGCAGTATTTTGAGCGCACCTTAGCCACTTTTGCTCGGTTGTATCACTTTACGCCAAATCTTATTATTCGCGATAAACACCCAGATTATGCCCCTTCACGCTGGGCTGAAATGCACTCAAACTCGAGTGTAAAACTCAGCGATACCCGTCAAAATCAATGTTTATCGGTGCAACACCACCATGCCCATGTGCTCAGCGTAATGGCAGTTAACCAATATCGAGAGCCCGTATTGGGCTTTAGTTTTGACGGTACTGGGCTTGGCGACGATGGCAGTTTATGGGGCGGTGAAGTGCTATTAACTACGCTCGATAAAGCGCAGCGACTGGCCCATTTTGAGCCCATAGCCCTGCTAGGTGGCGAGCAAGCCATTAAGCAACCCGTTAGGTTGTTACTGGCATTATTATTCGAGCAAATGAGCCTCGATGCTGTGCTCGCATTACAATTGCCTATATTAAACAACATTCGCCCAAACACTCTGGCTAACTTACATAAGATCTGGCAGAACGGCAGCGCGATAAAAACCTCCTCTGTCGGGCGACTGTTCGATGCCCTCGCCTGCGCCTTAGGCTTAATAGAAACCACACTGTTTGAAGGCCAAGCGGGCATGGCGATAGAAGCCGCGGCCAATCGCGCCGATGCATTAGCCCTTGAAGTCATTTCGCTTAACTTACCTCTTGACATCGACCAGTGGCGAAGCAGTGAGATGTTCAAGCAAGTTGTTGAATTGATTACAGCACAACCGCTAACAGACAATAGATGCTATGCCATCGCCCGCGCCTTTCTACACACATTAGGTGATGCTCTCTGTGATTATGCAGCCCAGTATCAACACCTCCCAACCGTGCTCTGCGGTGGCGTATTTCAAAATAAATATCTATTGGAATACTGCCTGAGCAAGCTCAGCGCCCAAGGAAATAAAGTGTTATCCAGTAAACAGATACCCATCAATGATGGCGGCATCGCCCTAGGCCAACTTTGGTATGGCATTCATCATAGTCAATAACCTTACTTATTTGATAAGCCCTGATGTTCGCTCGCCATTTTTATCCCCATAAACCTGACGAACATCAAAGATCCGTAGCGCAATTTGTATCACACTCAACATTAGCGTAACCAAATTAACGATTCGTACATCAATCATTATTTGTCAGGCAAAGTCCTCGTACTCTGCCGATACAAGGAGAGGTAAAATGTGTAAAGACTGCGGCTGCTCCCTTACCCGCCACGACCATGATCATCTAGGCGCGCATGCCCATAGCCATGAGCATAATCATGACCATTCACATACTCATGAGCATAGCCATCAAGAGTTACACACAAATCCTCAGTTAAACGATAAAAAAACCTTGTCAGTCATCAACAAAATTTTAGATAAAAATGATGTCGAAGCTGGACATAACCGCGCCCACTTTGAGGCACATAACATCACGGCCTTCAACATCATGAGTAGCCCGGGCAGTGGCAAAACCACCCTATTAGAAAATCTCAAAGAATACACGCAGCTCAACTATGCGGTGATCGAGGGCGACTTAGAAACCTCCCGCGATGCTGACCGCCTCATCGCTAAAGGCATTAAGGCCTATCAAATTCAAACGGGCAGCGCCTGTCACCTCGACGCCTTTATGGTGCACGGTGCCCTACATCATCTGCCGCTTGAAGGACTCGATATTTGCTTTGTCGAAAACGTCGGTAATCTCGTCTGCCCAGCCAGTTATGATGTGGGCACTCACAAAAATATCGTGCTGCTATCAGTGCCAGAAGGCGATGATAAGATTGAAAAATATCCTGTGATGTTCCGCCGCGCCGATGTAGTTTTTATCACTAAGTGCGATCTACTGCCCTATTTTGATTTCAAGATGGACGAAGCCAGAGCGCAGCTTAAAAAACTCAATCCAGCAACTCAAATTATTGAAGTCTCAATTAAAGATGGCGACTCCATGCAGGCAGTAGCCGCTTGGCTTAAAGACAACATTCGAGGTGCACAATAATGTGCTTGTCCATACCTTCCCAAGTGGTGGCGGTCGATATTGAGCGCCAGAGCGTCACAGTCGACACCTTAGGCGTGCGCCGCGATGTCAGCAGTCATTTAATGAATGAGCCACTGGAAATTGGCGACTATGTACTTATCCATATTGGTTTTGTGATGAACAAAATCGATAAGGAAGATGCGCAGCAAAGCATTGATCTATATAAAGAAATCGTCACTAAGCTTGAAAATGAAGCCATACACTGACCATCAGCAGTGCAGGATTAAGTCGCAAGGCGCACCCCTATCGAGTGCACCGAGGAAAAAGCATGCTTGAACTAAGACACCTCTATCAAGGCTTTCGCGATCCCCAAACGATTGCCAATTTAGCACGGGATATTCAGTTAACCGCTAAATTGGTTAAGCAACAAATCAATATCATGGAAGTCTGTGGTGGCCATACTCATACGATTATGAAATACGGCTTGCTAGATTTACTGCCGGATAATATTGAATTTATCCATGGTCCTGGCTGCCCAGTGTGCATTATGCCTAAAGAGCGCATTGACCAAGCCGCGGCGCTTGCCTCCCAAGAAAATGTTATTCTTGTTACGCTGGGTGATATGATCCGCGTGCCTGGTTCTCAAGGCTCTTTAGCCAGTTTTAGGGCCAAGGGCTGCGATATTCGCCCAATTTACGATCCCTTAGATACGCTCAAAATTGCCCGCGATAATCCTGATAAAACCGTAGTGTTCTTCGCCATTGGCTTTGAAACGTCAACCCCAATGACAGCAATTTTGTTACAACTGGCCGAACAAGAAAAACTCGAAAATCTACTGTTTCATATCAATCATGTATTAGTGCCACCCGCAATTGATGCCGTGATGCACGACCCAAAAGCGAGGGTCAACGCCTTTATCGGCCCAGCCCATGTAAGCGTGATCAGTGGCGCAAAAATCTATCGCAGCACAGTCGAAAACTATGGCACGCCCGTAGTGGTCGCAGGATTTGAGCCCGTCGATGTGATGGAGTCGATTTTACGGATTGTGCGCCAAAAAGCCGCGGGTAAAGCGGAGCTCGATATCCAATACAGCCGCGCAGTATCGGAGGACGGCAACCTCACGGCGCAGGCCAAAGTAAATCAATTCTTCAATGTCAGACCGCAATTTCGCTGGCGTGGACTAGGCCCAATCCCCAATTCAGCGCTGCAGCTTAAACCCGAATATGCCCACAGAGACGCCGAACTGCGCTTTAAAGACCGCCTACCCGTGAAGGCAATTGACGATCATAAAGCCTGTCAGTGTGGTGATATTCTTCGTGGGCTTGCTAAACCAAAGGACTGTAAAGTGTTTGGCCGCGGCTGCAATCCCGAAACGCCCTTAGGCAGTTGCATGGTCAGCTCCGAAGGTGCTTGCAATGCCTATTACCGCTATCAAGGTATCGATATCAAGGAACCACATCATGGCTGATACGCTTAAAGATAAATCCATTCAACTCAGCCACGGCGGTGGCGGCAAAGAAATGAATAAACTGATCCGTGATCTGTTTTTTGCCGAGTTTGATAACCCAATCCTTCGCAGCGAAGAAGACGCTGCTAAACTCGATTTGCACGGTGCTAATGCCTTTACCACAGACTCTTTCACCGTATCCCCTTTATTTTTTGCCGGCGGTGATATCGGCAAGCTCGCCATCGCAGGCACAGTCAACGATCTCGCTATGATGGGCGCAGAACCTCAGTATTTGAGTTGCAGTGTGATCATAGAAGAAGGCTTTTCTATCAATGATTTAACGACGATTGTCCGCAGTATGGCGAAAGAATTAAAACACAGTGGTGCACGGATTGTCTGCGGCGACACTAAAGTCGTACCCAAGGGGTGCGCCGATGGTTTATTTATTAATACCTCAGGCATTGGTCGTATCTTGCGTCCCAATATTTCCGCGGCGAATGTCACCGTGGGCGATGCCATTATTGTCTCCCGTGATATCGGCTGCCACGGTGCAGCGATTTTAATGGCGCGTGAAGGACTCACGCTCGAATCAGCATTACAAAGTGACTGCGCGACGCTCTGGCCCATAGTCGAGCAATTGATCGCCGCCAATATTCCCATTCATGCGATGCGCGATGCGACACGCGGCGGCTTATCGGCGGTGCTGAACGAATGGGCTGTCGCCTCCAATGTTGGTATCACAGTAAATGAAGCCAGTATTCCCGTAAGCGATGAAGTCAAAGGTCTGTGCGAACTCTATGGTTTCGAAGCCATGGATCTTGCCAACGAAGGCACTTTCATCCTCGCCGTCCCCAACGACATCGCCTTAGGTGCGCTCGAGATCATGCAACGCTTTGGGCGCTGTGAGCATGCAGCGATTATCGGTACTGTGAGTGATGATTTAGTGGGGAAAGTCGTGCTAAGAACACCTTGGAATACTAAGCGTTATCTCGATCTTCCCCAAGGTGAACTGCTGCCAAGGATTTGCTGATGCACGAATATTCGATTGTGAGTGCCCTGATTGAGCAATGCGAACAGCACGCGCTGGCCAATCATGCCGATAAAATCACCCGAGTGGATATCAAACTGGGAGTCATGAGCGGGGTTGAACCTAGCCTGCTACAAACGGCCTTCGATACGTTCAAGCTCGATGGGATTTGCAAAGAAGCCCTACTCAATATGCAAATTCAGCCGCTAGTGATACTTTGCCAAGACTGCCAGACTGAATCCGTACTGAGTGAGCGCACGGTCGTCTGCCCTGCATGTCAAAGCTTTCGTACTCGCGTACTCGATGGCGAAGATATGTTACTGATGCAACTTGAGATGGAGCAGAACGAGGATTAATCATCCACGATACGTATTGTTAACGACAACGCTATTGATAAAACGCTCTATAAATAAAGAATGCTATCAATAAAGAACGCTCTTCAACACAAAAATGGCTTCGAGCACACAGAGCTCAAAGCCATTTTAAACCACACTATTTCAGTCACGCTACATCAGCTGTAGATAGAAGCTTCACCCTCTGGGCGCGTCTTGAGAACGCGCAGGAACCACATATACTGCTCTGGGTAAGCTAAGATAACTTGCTCGACCACTTTGTTCAGTGCCAACGCCTCATTTTCTTTGCCCACCATGTCTTCAGGCGCAACGGCCGTCATCACAGTGAGATCAAATTGGCGTGAGGTTTGATTGTAGCCAATCTTTACTGGCAGCACTTGGGCATTCCCCGCCTGCGCTAAACGCCCAACAACAGGTAGCGTTGCCTTCACTGTGCCTAAAAAAGGCGCAAACACGCTTTGTTCAGGACCTAAGTCTTCATCGGGAAGATAAAAGAAACTGTTACCGCGCTTAAGCTCAGCCAATAACGCCCGAATGCCCGCCTCGCGCATATACACATGGCCACCACAACTGCTGCGTACACGATTACTAAACCAATTGAATAACCCGTTTTTATGGGCTTTGGCCATAGTCACCATAGGCAACTCAAGGTTAAGGCGTAAACCAGCATAATCGATTGGCCACACATGGGGCATGATAAAAATGATCGGTTGCCCCGCGGCCTGCGCTTTAGTCACATGTTCAAAGCCGATTAAATTAACTCGACGACGTAAATGCGCTTTTGAGCGCACCAGCAATTCGCCCTGTGCTAACAACACCAAAACGAAGTTTTGCACGTTCTCACGGATTAACACTTCAATCTCGGCGGTGGATTGCTCAGGAAAGCACGCCCTTAAGTTGGCTCTGGCAACGCTAATGGGCTTTTTGGCAATTGGCATCACTATTTTTGCCAATAATCTTGCTATGGGATCACGCAGCCATGCGGGCATGAGTCCGAAAATCACTAATAGACCAATCACTAACCAAGTGGCCCAGTATCTAGGGTGTAATAAGGCGAGTTTAAAGCGACGGTCGAAATGTTTGGGCTGTCTTGACAAAGAATTCACCTCAGACAGTGGATAGAAATAATGGAGATATTGCACGAAAAAATAAACAGGAAAGCCACTCTCTAAGGAGTGGCTTTCCCATCAAACAAACGAAATTACTTACCCGTGTTTGCTGCTTCTACACGAGTTTTCAGCTTTTGGCCGGGACGGAAAGTCACGACACGACGAGCAGAAATTGGGATATCTTCGCCTGTTTTTGGGTTCCTTCCCGGTCTTTGATTCTTGTCCCTAAGGTCAAAGTTGCCAAAGCCAGATAACTTGACCTGCTCACCACTTTCAAGTGCGCCCCGAATCTCTTCAAAGAACGACTCAACCATCTCTTTGGCGACACGTTTGTTCATTCCGAGTGTTTCAAAAAGATGTTCTGCCATTTCGGCTTTGGTAAGTGCCATACTTTAATCCCTCAACGATGCGTTGAACTCGGACTTAAGGGCAGAAACGACTGAACCAACGGTCTCAGCAATCTCTTTTTCCTCAAGCGTACGAGTAGTGTCTTGTAATGTAAGTGCTATCGCCAGGCTCTTCTTGCCAGGTTCAACACCTTTACCTAAGTATACATCGAACAAGTTTATGCCAACCAACTGATTTTCGCCAACTTTTCTTATCAATTTCATTACATCACCTGCAGATACACTCTCATCTACTACGACTGCGATGTCACGACGATTAGCTGGAAACTTAGATACAGCTTGGGCTAGCGGCAAACTGGTATGCAATAAAGCATCCAATTCCAACTCAAAAACGATGGTTTTACCATTGAGTCCAAAAGGCTTCTCCAAACTAGGATGGATTGCACCTATATGACCGATCACTCGATCATTTCTCAATATTTCAGCACATTGCCCCGGATGGAGAGCAGAATGCGTCGCTCCTCTAAAGCTAAATTCTGATGCGGAAACTGTCAAGCCGATAATTGCTTCTAAATCACCTTTAAGGTCGAAAAAATCAACAGTTTTCGATTCCATAGCCCAATGTTCATCATTTTGGAGCCCAGTAATGACACAAGCGAGCATTGCTTGCTGTCTTATACCGGATTCTGCATTGATATCAGGAACAAAGCGCAGGCCAGTTTCAAAAAGTCTCACGCGACTCTGTTGACGACTTTGGTTGTAGCCAACGGCGGCCAATAAACCGGTGAACATTGACAGGCGCATGGCCGACATTTCACTGGAAATTGGGTTTGGTAACACCATAGCGTCTAAACCAGGATGAACCAGATTTTGCAGTTTTGGATCGACAAAGCTGTAGGTTACCGCTTCTTGGAAACCACGAGCGACCAATAAGGCACGCACGCGTTTTAGGCTTAAGTCAGATTCTTTATGATCTGACATACGCAGCGCAGCAACAGGCGCCGTATTCGGGATATTGTTATAACCGTAAATACGGGCCACTTCTTCGATCAAATCTTCTTCAATCGCCATATCAAAACGATAAGTCGCGGTAGTGACCTGCCAACTATCTTGGCCAACAACCACACTAAAACCTAAACGTTGTAAGATTTCAACGACATCGCTATCAGGTACATGGTGACCTAAAATTCGATCTAACTTGCTGCGACGTAAAACGATTTGTGCAGGTTTGGGTAAATCAGCCTCTGATTTAGCCTCAACTACAGGGCCAGCTTCACCGCCACAGATATCCAGTACTAAACGCGTAGCACGGTCGATAACCTTGTGTTGCATCTCAGGGTCAACACCACGCTCAAAGCGGTGTGATGAATCTGTATGCAAACCTAAACGACGTGACTTACCCATAATGGCAAGCGGCGCGAAGAACGCACATTCAAGCAGTATGTCTTGGGTCGTGTCGCTCACGCCTGAATATTCGCCGCCAAACACACCAGCAAGGGCTAATGGACGCACATCATCGGCGATCACTAAGGTATCGCTTGGGATGGTCACTTCGCTGCCATCAAGCAGAGTGATTTTCTCTTCGCCAGTGCCTAAACGCACTTGGATATCGCCCGTTAACTTGGCAAGATCGAAAGCGTGCATAGGTTGACCGAATTCAATCAACACAAAGTTAGTGATGTCTACGATGGGATCGATAGAGCGAATACCGCTACGGCGCAGTTTTTCCTGCATCCATAATGGCGTAGGCGCTTTCACATTGACGTTTTTAACCACACGGCCTAAGTAACGTGGACACGCAGCAGGCGCGTTAACGTTAATCGTGACCTTTGCATCTGTCGTTGCCGTGACGGCTTGCCACTGTGGCTCAACCACTGTTTGGCGGTTTAACACGCCCACTTCACGGGCAAGACCTGCCATACCTAAGCAATCGGCACGGTTAGCCGTTAAGTCTACATCGATAACGGCATCATTAAGTTGCAGATAGTCGCGGATATCAGTGCCAAGTGGCGCGTCCAATGGCAATTCGATAATGCCATCGCTTTCGACGTTAATGCCAAGCTCGCTGTAAGAGCACAACATGCCTTCTGATGGCATGCCACGCAGCTTGGCTTTCTTGATTTTGAAATCGCCAGGTAATACGGCGCCAACCATAGCCACGGCCACTTTAAGACCCTGACGGCAGTTTGGTGCACCGCAGACGATATCGATAAGTTCACTACCACCAACGTTGATTTTGGTCACGCGCAGTTTATCGGCATCGGGATGCTGACCACACTCAACCACTTCACCAATCACTACACCGCTAAAATCGGCAGCTACGGCTTCAACGTCATCGACTTCGAGACCGGCCATAGTGATCTGGTGGGATAATGCTTCACGGCTGACTGAAGGGTTTACCCATTCACGAAGCCAAGATTCGCTAAATTTCATGCTATTACAGCTCCGTTATTTAAATTGCTTCAGGAAACGTAGGTCGTTTTCGAAAAACGCACGTAAATCGTTTACGCCGTAACGCAACATAGTTAAGCGCTCGACACCCATACCAAAAGCAAAACCAGAGTATTTTTCTGGATCTATGCCAACGCTGCGCAGCACATTCGGATGTACCATACCGCAGCCAAGCACTTCTAGCCATTTACCATTTTTGCCCATCACGTCCACTTCCGCTGAAGGTTCAGTGAATGGGAAGTAAGATGGACGGAAACGCACTTGCAGATCTTCTTCGAAGAAATTACGCAGGAAGTCATGCAAAATGCCTTTCAATTCAGCAAAGTTAACATGCTCATCAACCAACAACCCTTCCACTTGGTGGAACATAGGCGTGTGAGTTTGGTCGTAATCGTTACGATAAACACGACCAGGAGAAATAATGCGTAATGGTGGCTTTTCAGTTTCCATAGTACGGATTTGCACGCCCGAAGTTTGGGTACGCAGCATCAGTTTAGGATTGAAATAAAAGGTATCATGATCAGCACGCGCAGGATGGTGCTCAGAGATATTCAGTGCGTCGAAATTGTGGAAATCATCTTCAATTTCAGGCCCCTGCTTTACCGAGAACCCTAATTCCCCGAAAAAGGTTTCGATGCGCTCAATGGTTCGAGTCACAGGATGTAAGCCACCGATCTCTTGGGTGCGGCCTGGCAAAGTCACATCAATCTTTTCGGCGATTAATTTGGCTTCCAATTCCGAACTTTTCAGACCATCGATACGCTCAGTTAATTTTTGTTGAATCGCCTGTTTAGCATCATTGACCGCTTGGCCAAAGGCTGGCTTTTCTTCAGGGCTTAAGCTACCCATCATTTTCATCATGTCGGTGATCTTACCTTTCTTACCAAGGTAATCGACACGGATATCATCCAGTGCTTTTAGATCACTGGCCTGGTCAATAATGACTAAGGCTTGTTCTACGATCTCAGTTAACTGCTGCATTTTCTCTTCCACTGCATAGTCGCGCTTGATAAACAAGTGCTATGGGCGCCAAACTTTCAGGCTATTTGGGTGCTCAGGTTATCGGGCGTTAATGCCAGACGCTTTGCTAGCTATAACGAAATAAAAGGATAGAAATTTTACGCGAGCGAGCGGCATATTACTAGGGCTTATTGGGGGTTTTTATCATGCAAATTCATGTGTTACCCCAGTTTGGAGCCTGAGTTTTACTCAAGGGGAAACCCAAACCTCGATTCTGACGTAAACAACTTCCGCTTTCAGCCACTAGCAGCATTTGTAACTAAACTGTAAACTCACACCTGTACCTTGCCAAAATTGCAGCAAACAACACAATAATGACTGCAATTAGACTACATTAACCATATAAATCGTTACAAAACAGAAAACTATAAAGTCTATGGCAAACTGACCGATATAAATTCGGTTTATGGCCCATTTTATCGAGGCACTCATGAAAGAAGTAAAATTTCGCTGGATAGATCAATATCTTATCCATATGACCTTAAAAACTAAATTCGCTATTCTCTCTATCGTTCCTATGTTGATGATTGTTGGACTGGCGCTTTTCCTAGATAACCAATCCCAGCAAACCTTAATTCAAGGACAGCTCAACAGTCTGCAAAATGCTTCACAACAAATTAACCAAGTCACTGGCAGCTTATATAACAAACTACCAGAGCAAGAACGCCAAACTATCCTTAATCAACTTAGTCGCGAAATTGAAGGTAATGTCAGCATTGTTTCGGTAAATGAAGCCGATAGCAAAGCGCAATCCATCGCTCGCAGTGGCGGTGGTATTGATGATAGCGGTAAGCAACCTAGAGCTGTGAGTCGGGTTAACGATCAAAATCTGATCACGATTATTCCCCTAGACAGCAAAGAAATTGATGCCTTGCTCGCCAACGATAACCTGCTGGTTTATGGCCTAATGGCGGCACTCTTGTTTGTGCTATTTTTGTTCAGCTATTACATTTCAACCTTCGTAGGCGGCGCACTTTATACGACAGTGATGGCATTAAAACGGGCCGCATCGGGTGATTTAACGGGGCGTTTAAACTTCTTCGAAGTAAAAGACGAGTTCAGTATCTTAGCCATCAGCATAGATACCTTGGTAGAACGTCAACATACCTTAGTCAAGCAAATCGCAGAATCGACCGCTAAAATACGCGAAGTTGTATCATCGTTTCGTAGCACAGCGCAGCAAGGTCAATCCTTGGCGGTAAACCAGAGACAACATCTGGACTCCTTAGCGACGGCAATGGAAGAAATGACTGCCGCAGTGAAAGAAGTTGCCCGCAATGCCGAACAATCCTCAGCCGAAACCCAAGAAGCCAATCAACAGGTTAGCGCGGGCGGGAAAGATATTGAAACCACAGTCAAAGCTATTGACGTGTTATCGGATGAGATCTCCGCGGCCTCAAATGCGGTGGGTGTACTCAATGACAACGCCAGTAAAATTGATGAAGTGGTGTCAACCATTAATGCGATTTCCCAGCAAACCAACCTACTGGCACTCAACGCGGCAATTGAAGCGGCACGCGCCGGTGAACAAGGTCGTGGCTTTGCCGTGGTGGCCGATGAGGTACGTACTTTAGCGGGGAGAACTCAGGCCGCAACGGTTGAAATCAAAACCATGATCGAATCACTTCAATCGGGTACTCGCAATCTGACACAAGTGATGTCACGTACTGTGAATCAAGCTAATGAAGGTAAACAACACGTACTGCAAACGGGTAAAGACTTAGAGTTTATCGCCCACCACAGCAACAAAGTGTTTGAAATGAGTGTGCTAATTGCGACCTCGGCCGAAGAGCAGTCGGCAGTGGCCAACGAGATTGCGACTAACTTAATGGAAATTCGCAACCAATCACACGATGTGGAGCAATCGGCCAACCAGTCGGTTTCAGGTTGCGATGAGCTGCAAGCAACAGCGGGGCAACTGGATCAGTTGATGGTGGGATTAAAAATCTAGTCGAGCATTATTTGATGGAATTTAAATTCACTTAACACCCAAAATGCACAAGGGAGCGATAATCGCTCCCTTGTTGTTTTCATTCTGACGGTCACTTTCCAATCAACAAGTGTCGTTTCAATTAATAAGTTAATTTTCAATCGATAACGCTACGGCAAAATGAATTCACGTCTGTTAATCCACGTCTTTAAGTGGCCATAGCACGATATGATCTTCAATATCCTTCACGCGTCTTTCATCCACCACCTTGCCTTGGATCGACATACCCGCTAAATGCATCGCTTCTTTGGAGCCTGTGAGCAGCGGATGCCAACTCGGTAGCTCACGCCCTGCCGCTAGGCGGCGATAGGCACAACTGTCGGGCAACCAAGTTAACTCATGGATATTATCAATCGTGATCACTGTACATTGGGGGACATGGGTGAAACGGTCACTGTAATGCTGACAGCCTGCCGTTTGATGATCGAGCAAAAGGCAAGCTGCATTGGTGTAATACAAGTCTTCGGTTTCATCATCTATCAACTTGTTTAAACAACATTTACCACAACCGTCACACAGGGATTCCCACTCGGTTGTGCTCATCTGCGCTAATGTTTTACTCTGCCAAAATGCCATGATTAACTATATCTTCTTAATAAAAAACCCGCTCAATGCGGGCTATTTTACACTAATTTGTCGTCAGATACGCAATGCCACTGAGATTAACGAGTGTGGTTTGACGCGCCAGAGCTCATTAGCAGCGTCTTGATGCTACCAAGTTAATCTTTGATCCCAAGACTTAGCTTATGCTCAGCCAATAAATTCACCTGAGGTGGCGGAATTTGTAAATAAAAGCCATTTTCTGCCATGGCTGCTCTGACTTTATGTATATCTGCCATTCCTAACGCGTCGCGTTTAGCGATAGGAAACACCATCACCAACTTTGGCACGCCAAACATTTCCATCAAAGGCACTGGAACATCGTCAAAACAATCTCTTTTCTTCACAAATAAATAAGTATCAGCCTTTCGGCTACTTTTATAAACGGCACATAGCATAAGAATCAAATATCCAATAGTTCAAACTTGCCAGTCAATGGGGCACACTATAACATGGTCGCCTAGTAATTTAATTGTAAAATCAGCGAACCGACTGATGATTTCTGGAGAATAGTGCCGGGATGTCAAAACCTAGCTTAGAGTTAAAAGGCGCTTCTTTTACTCTTTCAGTGCTTCATATTAATAGCAGCGATTTACAAGCTGTCATGACTGAATTAGACCATAAATTGGCACAGGCTCCTCAGTTTTTTCTGGGTGCTCCTTTAGTCGTCAATCTGAGTGCCATTCAGCACGACAGCTTGAATTTAAGTGCGTTAAAGGATCTGCTGATCTCACGTCAATTAGTGATTGTTGGCATAACGGGCGCGACAACCGTACTCAGTAAACAGGCAAAAGACTTAGGCCTTGCCATAGTCAAAGCGGGAAAACAGAGTAGTACCCCGCCGCCAGCCCCGCGCCAAACTAAGATAGTGAAGCAAAATATTCGTTCAGGCCAACAAGTCTATGCAAAAAATGGTGATTTAATCATATTTGGTGCGGTAGGCAATGGCGCAGAAGTCATCGCAGATGGTAGCATTCATATCTATGGCGCATTACGAGGGAAAGCCATGGCAGGCGCCGCTGGCGATACCAGCGCCGTTATCATTGCCCACTCTCTGGAGGCCGAACTCGTTTCAATAGCAGGGCAATATTGGCTCGCTGAAAATCTACAACAACATAGCTCAGATAAAAGCGGCTGCATTCGCCTAAACGGTGAGTCGCTTATGGTTGAATCATTGCCCCTCTAAATGGCAGAACAAAGGATAGAGAGAAACATGGCACAAATTATTGTTGTCACTTCAGGTAAAGGCGGCGTAGGTAAAACCACATCGAGTGCTGCAATTGCGACCGGTCTTGCCATGCAAGGACACAAGACAGTCGTTATTGATTTCGATATAGGTTTACGAAACTTAGACTTGATCATGGGTTGCGAGCGTCGTGTTGTTTATGACTTCGTTAATGTGATCAATGGTGAAGCCAATTTAAATCAAGCGCTGATCAAAGATAAACGCTGCGATAAGTTATTCGTTTTACCCGCTTCACAAACCCGTGATAAAGATGCACTGACCAAAGAAGGTGTTGGCCGTGTTTTAGACGATTTGGCCAAAGACTTTGAGTTTATTCTGTGTGACTCTCCCGCAGGGATTGAGCAAGGCGCTATGATGGCATTGTATTTTGCCGATATCGCCATTGTGACCACGAACCCAGAAGTCAGCTCAGTGCGCGACTCAGACCGTATTTTAGGTATGTTGCAAAGCAAATCACGCCGCGCAGAACTGAATCTAGAGCCGATAAAAGAATATTTACTCTTGACTCGCTATTCACCGAGCCGTGTAAAATCGGGCGAAATGTTGAGTGTTGACGATGTTCAAGAAATTCTGGCCATTGAGCTACTCGGCGTTATTCCTGAGTCACAATCTGTACTGAAAGCCTCTAACTCAGGCGTACCTGTGATTATCGACCAAGAAAGTGATGCAGGTTTAGCCTACAGTGATACAGTCGCACGCTTACTGGGTGAAGATGTACCAGTACGCTTTATTACGGAAGAAAAGAAAGGTTTCTTACAACGGATATTTGGTAGCTAATTATGTCTTTACTCGACTATTTCAAAAGCAAGAAAAAGCCTAGCACTGCGGTAATGGCAAAAGAGCGCCTACAGATCATCGTGGCTCATCAACGTGGACAAAGGGACACTCCCGATTATTTCCCACAGATGAAACAAGAGATCATTGCCGTTATTCGCAAATATGTGCCGATTTCTGATGATCAAGTTTCTGTGCAGTTAGATCAAAACGACGCCAACCTGTCGGTACTCGAGCTTAACGTCACTTTGCCTGACAGATAAGTCGATGACACAAAAAATGTCATCTTCAATTGAAGATGACATTTTGATGTGGATGTTTTTCAGCGATAGCTTCAAGTACGAAATATTAAGCACTAGACCTCAAGCTTTGCTAAAGCCTCAGTTGCCAATTCCCCTCGCCAACCGCATAACACTGCCGGTAAATCCCCTTGTTGCTTATCCCAACGCCATTGCAAAAACTCATGGATATGACGTTTAGAACCGAGCATTTCCTGCGGCACATCATGCTTTTCGCATAATTCGACCAAACAGCTTTTAATCGCTTTAAAGGCCGATTTGTAGCCTGATTTTAACGCCAATACATCCACTAACTCGGGTAAATTAACCAAATCCGCAGTTTGTAGCACACGTAATAAATCTTTGCCGTGGATGCGTTTTTCCTGTTCGGTCAAGTCATTGAGCTTAAACAAGTCAGCCGAAGTTTTAGGTTGCTTCTTCGCTAATGCAATAAGACCATGATCTTTGATCACAAAACCTAAGGCTAAATCACGGACTAAGGCTTTTTCAAGGCGCCATTTGGCGAGCACTTTAAGGTAAGCCAATTGAATTTCAGTGAGTTGAAAAGCATTTTTCACTTTCAAATAAGCTGTATCAAGATCAGGATCGGCAAGCCTGCCCTGAGTCATCCTTTCCCCTTCCTCGTATAACCAAGCTAAACGCCCTTGGGCGCTGAGTTTCGCTTCCAGTTGAGGATAGAGCTGATACAAATACAGGACGTCATTGGCGGCGTAGCTTAACTGGGCTTCCGTTAAAGGACGACGGATCCAATCTGTACGCGACTCACCTTTATCGATCACTTCACCAAGGCAAGTTTCAACCAGCTTGGCATAACCTACACCATGGCCCATACCACACAAAGAGGCGGCAATTTGGCTATCAAACAAAGGCGTAGGCTGACATTTGCCATAGTGGGCAAAAACTTCTAAGTCTTCACTGCAGGAATGCACTAGCTTAACGATATTCGGGTCCGATAACAGCGCCCAAAATTGGGCTAAATCTGGTAAAGCCACCGGATCAATCAAAGCTAAGGTTTTACCATCATAGGCTTGGATCAAACCTAACTTGGCATAATAAGTACGAGTACGAACAAACTCGGTATCTAACACGAGTATCTTACTCTGTTTATATTGGGCAACGAGGGCATTAAGGCTTGCTTCATCACTCACATATTGAAACGCTGACAAATTCTTCTCCAGATCCTGTGGGTCAATCACAGTCCATAAAAACAAAAGCCGGCAAATGCCGGCTTCAATCTTACGCGCGCTTAGCTTCGTCTCTAAGCTCTCGTCGCAAGATTTTACCCACGTTGGTTTTAGGTAACTCGTCCCTAAATTCTACCAGCTTCGGCACTTTATATCCCGTTAAATGAATACGGCAGTGCTTAATGATGTCTTCAGCGGTTAAAGATTTATCTTTTGCCACCACAAATACCTTCACTAACTCACCACTGGCGTCGTTTGGCACACCAACGGCAGCCACTTCAATCACTTTTGGATGAAGTGCAACCACTTCTTCGACTTCGTTAGGGAATACGTTAAAGCCTGATACTAAGATCATGTCTTTCTTACGGTCGACAATATAGAAGAAACCTTTCTCATCCATGTAACCAATATCGCCCGTGGCTAACCAGCCGTCAGTGTCGATCACTTTGGCGGTTTCTTCAGGACGTTGCCAATAGCCTTTCATCACCTGAGGACCTTTACCAAAAAGCTCGCCGGTTTCGCCTTGGGCTAATACCTTGCCGTCATCATTACGGATTTGGATCAGTGTCGAAGGGGCAGGAAAACCAATTGAACCGTTATAACCGTCTAAGTTATATGGACAACAGGTTAATAAGGGTGAGGCTTCCGTCAGACCATAACCTTCAAGTAAACGGGTTTTAGTAATGGTTTGCCATTTATCCGCCACGGCTTTTTGTACCGCCATGCCGCCACCGATAGAGAGTTTTAAGCGTGAGAAATCCAACTGGGAAAAATCATCACTGTTCACTAAAGCGTTAAATAAGGTATTTACCCCAGTTAATGCGGTGAAAGGGTACTTTTTCAACTCAGCCACAAATCCTGGGATATCGCGAGGATTGGTGATGAGTAAATTCTGACTTCCTTTGTGCAAAAACAGCAGGCAATTCACGGTCAAGGCGAAGATGTGATACAGCGGCAAGGCCGTTACGACAAACTCACTGCCATCGTTTAAAGCGGGAGAATATGCACCATCGGCCTGCAATACGTTTGCGACAATATTGCCATGGGTCAACATAGCGCCTTTAGAGACCCCAGTGGTGCCACCTGTGTATTGTAAAAACGCTAAATCATCGTTAGTGACTTCAGGTTTGATGTATTGCATGCGACGACCCGTTGATAAGGTATCGCGCATTGATAAGGCATGGGGTAAATCGTATTTTGGCACTAACTTCTTGATGTACTTCACCACAAAGTTCACTAAGGTACGTTTTGGTGCACTTAATTGATCACCTAAACTGGTGATAATCACGCTTTCAACGGGAGTTTGATCAACCACTTCTTCTAAAGTGCGGGCGAAGTTTGACACCACCACAATGGCTTTAGAGCCAGAGTCAATCAACTGATGTTTAAGCTCGCGCGGTGTATAAAGTGGGTTAACGTTAACAACCACCATACCTGCACGCAAAACACCAAACAGTGCAATGGGATACTGCAACAGGTTTGGCATCATCAAAGCGACACGGTCGCCCTTTTCAAGCTTTAATTCATTTTGTAAATACGCAGCGAATGCTCGGCTGCGTTCTTCCAATTTACGGTAGGTTAGCGTGGCACCCATGTTGATAAATGCAGGTTGATCTTCATACTTAGCCACCGCTGTCTCGAACATGTCGACAAGCGATGAGTATTGTTCCACATTAATTTCAGCAGGCACATCTTCTGGCAAATGATTAATCCAAGGCTGATCCACTACTCTCTCCTAAATCCCCACAACTGCGGAAACAATATCCATACAAGCGTCAAGACTCGATAAATACCGAGTTAAAATACCGGCTTACATTTTATAGTTATTGATTTACTCGTCATAAATCATACGAGCGTTTTAATTTTGATCATCATCACATAAAAAAAACAAAAAACCTAGCGTCTTTTTTATACCCATATAAGCAACCTATTAAACGAATTTGCGGATCAAACGTGCAACGCCTTCGGCATTGTCCATATGCACATGATGATCGCCCTCAATTATGTGTTCAGACAAATGCTTGAACCACGTTCTGGCCTTAGGTATCGCGCTCTGCAACTGGCTAAATCCCTGTTTGCCACAAATTAATAAGGTTTCAACATTGATGTCCTGCATCAAGGCATCAACTTGGGCGAAGGTTAATCGTTGGGGTGAATCTAATCTTAATCGAGGATCACTACGCCAACCTATGCCATCACCTTCGGGCTGCATATTACGATCGAGCAACAAACGACACCAAGGTTCGGCAAGTCCTGTTAAATGTGCCCTCGCCCGCACCGCAGTATCTATACTGTCGTAAATCTTTGCCTGCCCATGCTTCTGAGTTAAATACTTCTCATGCTGATAGAAGCTTTTTTTCAATCGCGCCTTAGCTTGCGTTGGCAACTCAGACAAGGGGCTTAACGCTTCAATCAATACCAGCTTGTTAACCTTTTCGGGAAACGTCGCCGTATAAGCAGAGGCAATAATACCGCCAAGCGAATGCCCAATCATTGCCGCTGGCTTTTGCGGTAATACCGTTAACAACGCGTCTAAATCATACAAATAATCAATCCAATGCAGCGGATAGTGTCCCGGCCTATGTGCAGAAAAGCCGTGTCCTGGCCAATCAATGGCGAGCACTTGATAATCGAGTAAATGCGCTGCTAAGGGTTCAAAACTGTTGGCGTTATCTAACCAACCATGTAAGGCAAGCAATAAAGGTTTATCCTTCGCCCCCCATAATCGGCCCGCGACCGTAATATGAGGTAATACAAATTCGATTTGATTTTTGGGGGCGAAAGATTGCCACATAATGCCTCTGATGTCAGGTAATTAAGATGATTTTTTGACAAATTTAAGTGTCATACGGTCACTTTCACCGATCGCTTGGTATTTTTCTTTATCGGTATCACCCAAGGCAAAAGAGGGCGGTAGCGTCCAAACACCTTTGGCGTAATCTTTCGTATCTTTGGGGTTCGCATTGATTTCTGCACTTTCAACTAAGGTAAAACCTGCTTTTTTGGCTAAAGCAACCATAGCCGCTTGATCCATATAGCCAGTGCTGAAGTTCATTCCTTCGTTAGCTCTATGCTCTACCACGCCAAAGATACCGCCGTCCTTCAACACTTTATAAGACGCGGCAAACACGTTTTCCAGCTGATCTGTCGATGCCCAGTTATGTAGATTTCGGAAGGTTAAGACCAGATCAGCACTACCGTCAGCGCCTAAATCCATCTTATGTGGAGGATCGAAGGTAACAATCTTAGCATTGCCCATGACGTCTTTATTGGCCGTCATCCACGTAGCATACTTAGTACCCGCGTTCGCGCGATAACGATTTCCGGGAGTATCTGTTGCAGGAGCTGTTTCGAAACTGGCTGCGATATATTGGCCCTCTTTAGCAAGATAAGGCCCTAATATTTCACTGTACCAGCCATTACCCGGCCAGAGTTCAATCACAGTCTGTTTTGGGGTAATGCCAAAAAAAGTTAAGGTTTCAGCGGGATGACGATAAACGTCACGACTGGCATTTTTAGCCTGACGAAAATCGCTTTTTAAGACTTTATCTAAGCTTTCATCGGCATAGGTAACACTCGAACATAAACCAGCAAGCAGCAGACTGGCAACTAAGGTGACTTTTTTCATTGTAATTCTCCATGGATACCGAAGGCTTAACCTAGCAGCCAATGGCCAAAAATCCAAGGAATAGAAGTCGGAAAACTAAGCTTTAAGCGACATAAGTGGTTATAGCTCAAAGTGATGAGCAAAATCACCTTTACCTAAATCAACAAAGTTCAAAGCAGAAAAACGATGGGGAAAACACTAGACGACTGAGGCATTAAACAAGCTTGAGAACTAACGACTTGCGGCATTATCTACGCGGCGCCACGCAAAATACAAAGCGCAGGCACTGGTTAATAACCAAAGTCCCACCCAAATCCACGCGGGGATCCAAGAACGCTCGGCCAACATCACTGCATCACCTTGACCATCAAGCCCGAGCAACACTGTCGGACTCGCAAGTGCATTAAGCATGATCATCAAGCCAATAATACGCAAAAACTGAGTCAACATTTTGTTTTGACTGAGTTTAAGCGGTAACAACAAAATAATAGTCAGCACAGCTAAAATCGCTAACGTGAGAATATCCCTGCCCCAAAGCAAGCCGCTTAGCACAACTAAGGCACCTAGCAAGGCAAAACTCACGCGGATCCCCTTTGGCCAAGTCGCTAATAAATAGATTAAATATCCCCAGCAGGCTGCACCAAAATACCCAGCAAAGCCAATAAACATCGGCGAGCCGCCTTGGCTAAAACAAAATCCTGCGCCGTTTGGAAACAACTGAATATGGCTGACCACGCCCGAGCTTAAAATCGTTGCAATGGCATGGGACAGTTCATGAAAATAGCTTTCAAGCCATTTAAACGGCACGCTCAAATAGGGAATTCGAGTTATCAATAAAGCTAAAACTAGCTCGATAATAAACAAACCACGGCTTGGCACACCACTGGCGGCTAAACCCGTTAATTTAGAAGAGGAAAATCGCGAGGTTGAACTAGAAGACGTTTTTTGATGCTCAAGCATACAAGTCCACACCCACCATTTGCTGAATTTCATCGCGTTTGGCGGCATGTTGGGTTTGTAAATATTGGGCAATCGCTCCCTGATGGCCGCGAGTATCTTGCTCATACTCGAGGTGGGCGCCGAGCCTTGACTGTAAATTTCCCGCTGCACTTTTACTTTTAGGCTGAGTTTCTAAACTAAGGGCTTCGACGGCATCTTGCTCAATCACTGGGCGTGACGATTCAGGCGCAGTCAGCCCCTGAGCGATAGCGGGTCTATTACTCGCTACAGCATTCGTCAAACTCATTTGATTCACATTAACTTGCATCAAGAAGCCTTAAGTTTGCACTATTCATCGTTAAGCCATTCATCGTAAAGAATGCTTAGCATTAATTGCCTGAGATTCTATCGCAGATACTCAGGCAAAGAACAGCTTATTCACGGCCGGGTAACTTTTTCCATGTGACTGTATCACGTAAGTACACAGGTTCAAGCTCATCGACCGAGGTTGTCAGTCCAGCTTTTATGCCTGCTTCAGCCAATATCAGCATAGCCTTTGCATCGGGATATTTCACGGCCTCGAGAGCTAAAATCCCCTTGCCGAGTGCCAGCAAATCGGGATAAGCATCAAAACCTGTGCCGCAGCCCACAATTGGCGCTTGAGTATCGAGCTGAAGTAGTACGTCCGCAGGCGCACTGACCACTTCTTTACCGACAAGCGTTGCAATACCGTCAACGGCCACAAACTGGCCCCAATACACTTCGCCCATGCGCGCATCAATGGCGCACAAAACTTGCTCGGCTTGATGCTCGCTAATCGCCATTTGTGCCATTGCCGCTAAGGTTGAAATACCAATCACAGGCAAATCTAACCCCAGTGCCAGACCTTGCGTCATGCTAGTGCAGATGCGGATCCCCGTAAAACTGCCAGGGCCTCGTCCGTAAGCAATCGCAGTCACTTTATCTAAGCGAATGCCTGCTTGCTTGAGCACTGAATCGACCATAGGCAGCAGACGTTGACTGTGTTCACGCGGCGCATCGGCAAGTTCAGCATAAATCTGACCTTGATATTGCAGCGCAGCTGAGCAGGATTCGGTACAAGTATCTAAGGCAAGAATACAAGCAGAGTGTTCATGTGTTATTGTCATTTCAAAACCGGATTAGCGGGCAAGATTTCGCATCAAATTTACATAATCTGTATTGCGCGAATATGCCATGAGAAAACTGGCGCAAATAATAACATCAAATGCCCGAAAACAAAGGACTAAGCAAGCAACTCAGCTAAAATAGCGCTCGCATGATATTCAGTCGCAAATCTGGACGAGATGGATTTATGTGATCTAAGTCAATGATCAATAAACTCATTAATGAATATCGCTCGCTTGGGGAAACTTTTTCAACTTTGATTGTCAGAGCACAAAAGTAAGGGACGAATTTATCCCTTGCCATTCCCTTAGTATTGTACGATTGCTTTAACCCGCCTTCGATAAGGACATTTCATGTTAAACACGCCTCCATTGCGTCGCCTAAGACGCTTACGTAATTCAGAAGCAATGCGCGATCTACTGCGCGAAACCCATATTTCGCTGAGCGATCTTATCCATCCCCTGTTCATTGAAGAGCACATCACCCATGCCGTGCCCATCTCCACGCTACCTAGCATCAGCCGTTTACCTGAGAGCGCACTGGCGGATGAAGTTCGCGAGCTTTACGCCCTAGGGATCCGCTATGTGATGCCCTTTGGGATTTCCCACACTAAAGATGATAAGGGCAGCGATACATGGGACGACAATGGTTTACTCGCCCGTATGGTGCGCACCATTAAAGCTACCGTGCCTGAGATGATGGTGATCCCCGACATTTGTTTTTGTGAATACACAGATCACGGCCATTGCGGCGTCGTACACAATAATGAAGTCTGCAACGACCTCACAGTCGAAAATTTAGTTAAGCAATCGATA
This sequence comes from Shewanella sp. SM32, assembly GCF_025654235.1. Taxonomy (NCBI): domain Bacteria; kingdom Pseudomonadati; phylum Pseudomonadota; class Gammaproteobacteria; order Alteromonadales; family Shewanellaceae; genus Shewanella; species Shewanella sp. SM32. The sequence continues at coordinate 53,563 of NZ_JAKKRO010000050.1, forward strand.
ACGGCCGCCAAAGCGGGCGCCGATATGTTAGCACCATCGGCCATGATGGACGGTCAAGTGAAAGCCATTCGCCAAGGGCTCGATGCCGCAGGTTTTGAGCATGTGGCGATTCTGGCCCACTCGGCAAAATTCGCCTCTTCCTTCTACGGTCCTTTTAGAGCCGCGGTCGATTGTGAACTCAGTGGAAATCGCAAGGGATATCAACTGGATTATGCTAATGGTCGTCAAGCCCTGTTAGAAGCCTCATTAGATGAAGCCGAAGGCGCCGATATCCTGATGGTTAAACCCGGCACCCCCTACTTAGATGTGCTCAGCCGTTTAAGACAAGAAACCCACTTGCCACTCGCCGCCTATCAAGTCGGCGGTGAATATGCGGGCATTAAATTTGCCGCCCTTGCGGGCGCGTTGGATGAGCGTGCTGTGGTGACTGAAACGTTTATCGGCTTAAAGCGGGCGGGTGCAGATTTGATTGTCAGCTATTACACCAAACAATACGCCCAATGGTTAACTGAAAGCCGATAGTTGCGTCGGTAGCTAATCAAAAGTTACGCTAATCGTGAAACCGATAGCTAAGCGGCTTGTTAAGAGAACAACTAGGTTTTGCATTTTAGAAACCCCATAAAAAACGCCACCTTTATTGGTGGCGTCTTTGTATTTAACACCCTGTGCTAAATCGCTTAAGCCTTCTGTAATCTTGCAAACAAGGCTTTTACTTTTTCCACTTTAGGACGCACGACCATCTGACAATAGGGCTGCTCACCGTGTAAAGCGAAGTAGTCGTTGTGATAATTTTCAGCGGGATAAAAAGTATCAAACGCTGAAACCTGGGTCACTATCGGCGCATCAAAAACCTTGGCTGCTGCTAACTGAGCAAGCATAGCGGTAGTTTGCTCTATCTGCTCAGCATTATGGGTAAACACCACGGAGCGATATTGTGGCCCCTTATCATTACCTTGGCGATTAAGCGTGGTCGGATCATGGCTCTCAAAAAAGACCTGTAATAGCGTCGTAAAATCAATTTCCTCTGGGTTGAACTCGATATGCACAACCTCTGCATGGCCGGTTTGGCCCGAGCAAACAGATTTATAATCGGCATCATGGGCTTCGCCGCCGACATAACCTGAAGTGACATTCACCACGCCCTTTAGGCTTTTAAAAATCGCTTCGACGCACCAAAAACACCCTGCACCAAAAGTCGCAAAGTGATTCGGTGCTTGTTCAACAGCGTTATCCATCCCTTTGAAAACCATAGAAACTGAGTTAACACAGTGACGGATATTGTTAGGTGTTAACATTTCACCTTCAAAGACATGCCCCAAGTGACCGCCGCACTGGCTACAAACAATTTCAGTTCTGCGGCCGTCGGCGTCTATGTGGCGGGTTACAGCGCCGGCAATTTCATCATCGAAGGCTGGCCAGCCACAATGGGCATTAAATTTATGCTCAGAACGATACAAGGGGGCATGGCATTTTTTGCATAAATACAAACCCTTAGCATCGTGTTCATAATACTCACCACTAAAGGGGCGTTCAGTGCCTTTCTCTTCGATAACATAGCGTTCAAAATCGGTCAGTTTATTCATATTAATGCCCTTTCGACTCACGTCGTTGTGTATTTCGATATTCTTTGATTAAGAAGCTGATTTATAAGGAAGCCAACATAAGACCCACTCCAAGTAAGATTTCTTGCACTCGGCTTCAAAATGCGGCTGACATCAATCCAATCACAACAAATCTAATGCCCATACTAACGGATTTGGTGACTAAAATCTTACCACTCAAGTAAGTACTAATATAAGTGCTCATATTAAGTACTCATATAAGCGACTGCATAAATGACGGAAAATACGGCAGTTGATCCAGATCACAGTCGCTGAGTATTTGCACCCACATCAGCGCACGGCTACACTTGCAGCGGGTCAAATTACAACTAAATATAACAAGTAGAAACCAAAATGAAATTAGAAACCATTGATTACCGCGCTGAAAACAGTGCCCAGCAATTCGTTGAATCACTTCGGGAAACTGGCTTTGGTGTTTTATCTAATCATCCGATTGATAAGCGCTTAGTTGAAGACATCTACACCGAGTGGCAAGCCTTTTTTAATTCAGAAGCCAAAAACGACTATATGTTTAAAAAAGAAACTCACGACGGTTTCTTCCCTGCGTCGATTTCTGAAACCGCTAAAGGCAACACAGTCAAAGACATTAAAGAGTACTACCACGTGTACCCTTGGGGCCGGATCCCCGATTCACTGCGTGCCAATATTCTCGCCTATTACGATAAAGCCAACGCACTGGCCGCAGAACTTTTAGAGTGGATTGAAACCTACTCACCAGAAGACGTAAAAGCCAAGTTTTCGATACCATTGCCAGAAATGATCGCCAATAGCCAAAAAACCTTACTGCGTATTCTGCATTACCCACCGATGACGGGCAGTGAAGAAATGGGCGCCATTCGCGCCGCAGCACATGAAGATATCAACCTTATCACAGTGTTACCTGCTGCCAATGAGCCTGGATTGCAAGTGAAAGCCAAAGATGGCACTTGGTTAGGTGTTCCAAGCGATTTTGGCAACATTATTATCAATATCGGTGACATGTTACAGGAAGCCTCTGGCGGCTATTTCCCATCGACGTCACACCGCGTCATCAATCCTGAAGGTACGGATAAAACTAAGTCACGGATCTCTTTGCCGTTATTTTTACATCCAAACCCTGCTGTAGTGCTATCGGATCGCTATACCGCTGACAGTTATCTGATGGAAAGATTGCGCGAACTCGGGGTGATCTAAGCCTTAATTCAGCCTATTAATCCAAGTAACAATCGCAAGAGACAGTCAAGGATTAAGCGATTAAAGCGCCTTAGGGCGCTTTTTTTATGACATTCGCCACCTTCAAGGTAGAATAGCCGTTCTTTAAGTTATTTAGGACAAGGCGTTATCATGGCAATTCAGTGGTATCCGGGGCATATGCACAAGGCACGCAAGGAGATTGAAGAGGCAATGCCTCAGGTCGATCTTGTTATTGAAGTGCTGGACGCGCGTATTCCCTACAGTAGCGAAAACCCCATGGTGGCTCAGCTTCGAGGCGACAAACCTTGTATCAAACTGCTCAATAAATCTGATCTAGCCGATCCAGAGATCACCGCACAATGGATTGAATACTTAGAGCGTGAACAAGGCGTCAAAGCCACGGCGATCACAACGCTGCAAGCAGCAATGGTGAAAAAAATCCCTGATCTCTGCCGTAAGCTAGTACCAAGTCGCGATAAAACCGAAAAAGACATTCGCACTATGATCATGGGAATACCCAACGTTGGGAAATCTACCATCATCAATACCTTAGCTGGCCGTGTTATCGCCAAAACCGGTAACGAACCTGCGGTAACCAAAACCCAGCAACGGATCAATTTACGTAACGGTATCGTGCTATCGGATACCCCAGGTATTTTGTGGCCCAAAGTGGATAACGAAGCGAGCAGCTATCGCCTTGCCGTCACTGGCGCGATTAAAGATACGGCGATGGAATATGAAGATGTGGCCCTGTTCGCCGCCAAGTATTTCTTAACCGCTTATCCAAAAGAGATTTGTGAGCGCTATAACTTAAGTGAATTACCAAAGGATGATGTTGCACTTCTCGAGGAAATCGGCCGCAAACGTGGTGCGCTGCGTCCCGGTGGTCGCATCGATATGCACAAGGCATCAGAGTTATTACTGCATGAATATCGCTCGGGGAAAATAGGCTTACTCTCGCTAGAAACGCCTGCGATGGCAGAGCTTGAAAAGATTGAAGTCGCCCGTATCATGGCCGAAAAAGAAGCCGAGAAAGAAGCCAAACTGGCAGCAGAGAGACTTAAACGTTCAGGCAAACGTCATAACGACTAGTCAGCCCGACACTCTGCATTTGGAATATTAAGGCGCAGAGTTTGTTAAAGACATTAAAGACAAGACGCTGATGACTTTTATATTCCAGCTTATGGCGCTCATTCATCAAGTTTAAAGTTAAAGCCAGTATATTGAATATACTGGCTTTTTTATTATCAAAAACGGAACTTTTGCGTTAAAAAACACTTTTACGCCAATGACTTCTGCGTGCCTGATATAAGCTCTCAATATCAGCCAGTCATCATCCTCTTGGCACAATACACCAAGGAGCCATCTTGGGTTTGACTACACGGCAAAGGTGCTTTAGTCGCGGGATAGATCTACCACTTCTTTCAAGTTTTCTAATGGTACCCACCCTGATTCTTCGCTGACAGCTTTTATACACCATACCCAGCCATTCAACATTCGTGTGCCAATGAGTTGTCCCCCTTCATGCACATTAAGTTCTCTTGCCGTATAGTCCTCAAGCGCCAGCCCGTTGGAATTTTTTAGGCGCTGAATCACTTGACCAGGAACCCAACCAGCATCTTGCCCTGGCGTAGTGCAAAGGAACCAGAGATCCCAGCCTTCAGGACCTGCATATTTTTCTCCAACGGTAAGAGGATCACCTTTTTTGAACGTAATAGGGTTAGGAAACTCACTTTCATGTGGATTGACAACGATATATTTCTTAGTAGTCATGTATTCAGCTAACCTTTTGATAAATATTCGTAAAAATTAACTTTGTTCGCTTATTAAAGCACGCCCAATTAACTCTCGGTTTGAGTGAAACTTATCAGTTTTCTATCAGACATACTATCCGACAACATACGCATGCACAGTTTTCAAACCAATTATCAGCATAAAAAACTATAATATTTTGATTTTAAATACGATGACAATAAACTGCATTATGAGTAGGAAAATGCCAGTTAGCGTAATATGAAGGTATATTCAGTTAGCCAAAAACCGCGCCAATTTGCACGCGGTTGTCAATGGGAATTAACAGCAACCTAATGAATAATTACAACTTTTTTAACTTATTTTAAGGTCTTCCAAAACATGATCTGCTGCCTGGAATGCCAATGCTGCCAAAGTGAGGGTTGGATTACCCGTTGCAACTGTTGGAAACACTCCGCTACCGACTAAAAACAGATTGCTATGATCCCAAGATTGCTGACGAGGATTCACCACCGACGTATCTCTGCAGTCCCCCATTCGATACGTCCCCACAATGTGTCCAGCACCGTAAAACGTAAAATTATGGCCCTGATATTCAAAATTATTCGACGTTACTTGACTCTTATCACCATAAAATACCGGCGCAGGCGGAGCCTTGGTATATTCCCGCGCATCAAGGGCGTCAAAGAGTTTGGTCGAAATATCTTTAGCCGACACGAACGCATTGCGCACATAATCCTCGCGTACACGATAGGTTAATTTGGGGCGCGGCAAACCTAAGTTATCTTTCAGCGTCTCCGACAACTCGACACGGTTTTCCGGATCAGGTAATTGTTCAATTAAATAGCCCATACGAATTTGCCGTGTGTAAATACCATTCAAGGTATTCACCAGTGAGGCACCAAATAAGGCGCTATTCGCAGACATGGCGGGATCAAACCGTAATGGAATCCCCTGCTGATTGACAGAATCCCCATTTAATTGCGAATTATTTTGCCCAAATACAAAATCAGCTAAGGTCGTGAATGGATCATTTGCTGCCCACTGCCAACCTTCATTGCCGATTTCAATACGATAGGCGGCACGGTCTTTACGAAAGGCGCCATCACGTAAACTTTCGATACCCGCAGTAGATAAAGGCCCCCGAAAACCATAGACAGGATCTTTCGCCAGACCCCAGGCCAAATACATAATGTGATCCATCAAATTACGCCCCACTTGATCGCTATGGTTGGCGACGCCGTTCGGACAGGCTTTATTACGCTTAGACATGAGCAATAATTTAGGCGTCTCAATCGCGTGAGCTGCAATCACATATTTTTTACCCGTAACGGTACCGCCGCCCGTCGCTATTCCTCCGTGAGTTTGATAGGTCACATAATCAATACCAACAACATCCTTTGTATTTTCATCCACTTGAACATTTGTCGCAACATGACGATAAAACACATCAACATTACCGGTTTGCAATGCTCGCCCGAGCGTCACAGTAGCATCATATTTGGCTTGAATAGGGCAAATAGGAATACAATTCGTATTTCCCGCACATTGACGGCGTTCACCCGGTAATGAATTGCGCCCCTGGGGGGTTGGCGTGACTGACAATTGAATATTGTCATACACCATATCGCTCACCGCTTGTTCATATTGTTGATCGACTAAAGATGAAACAATGCCAGGCATTGGGTAATCGTAATTCGGCCCATAAACACCATCCGGTGAAACATTAAATCCGCGATAAAGCTGATCCATCGCCTCTTTGTCACCGGCGACGCCAATCTCATTGGTCGCCTGTTCATAATAAGGAACCAGCGCTTGGTAAAATTGTTTTCCACCGGGCCAATCCACGCCCTGCTTATACTGGGTTTGCAACTCAAAATCATTAGGCAATAAATGCAAACTGGTTCCTAGCCAATGCCAAGTTGTGCCGCCGCCAATACGCTCATAGGAACTCGCAAAAGCAAACTTTGCTTCAGGGCTGTCAGGTTTCAAATGTTCAGGCTGCGGCGTGTAATCAAAATAACATTGCTTTGGATTACGCCATGCGCCAATTTGCAACACGGTATAACGCGGCACATTCTCCTTCGCGGGATCAGGCAATCCGAGTGGATTATCCGCCGTCGATGCCGCTGGATTTTGCGTGGTTGGAGGATAAGGTGACTCAGGTGTTTTAGCATTGGCTTTAAAGAAGGTTTCCATGTAACCACTGCGGTCAACAGGCACTTCCTGCCCTGCTTCGAGGATTAATACTTTTTTCCCCGCCATCCCCAATTGATAAGCCATGATAGAGCCGGCAATACCTGATCCCACAATAATGACATCGTAATTGGTTTGAGTGCTCATACTGCACCTCCTTGATGACCCGTATATGCCGACAGTGCAGCGGGTGCTTTTGCCCAATAGCCATAGCGATAATTTGAATCCCCCATCGGATGCGCCTGCATAACTTGCCAGACTAAACCTGTGGTATAACTTTTAGCCGAAATCATATCGCTAACCGTGGTTTCCGGCTCTGTATCCGTCGCGGGAATAATGGTTGGCCATGCACCTGAGTACCACATAAAAATTAATTTACGACAAGCCAACACAAAATTAGCCCCGTTATCTGGCGCCAGCATTTGCGTGCCAATTTGTTGATCTGATAATTGCTGCGCTTTTAACGCCGCAAATTTTTGCAGAATAGTTGTAACTAAAGTTGGGTCCTTCGATTCTTCGGTTATTTTTTGCGTAAACACGGCTAAGTATTCGGATTTAATATCCACGGGATCCAACGTCGGGGCAATAATACTGGTAGCAAAGCCGGTGAATACCGCGCTCAAACCAATAAAGTTATTCATAGTGTCGGCAGTCGCGCCTGTAATATCAGTCATAATGAGTTCCTTTCGTAAATTATTGCGCGCGTTGCAGCAAGTAAGTGAAATCTGCAAAATTACCGTTAGTGGTTGCCGCATTATTGTGACAAGCCATACAGCTGCTTGATGTTTGCTTTACCGAACCTTGGATATAAGTTTCGAGCGTGGTGTTCGCTAAAAATGAGGGAGCAGGCACGCCCGTTGGATCGGTGGGATTTTTGGCATCGGTAGGCCATTGCGTACTGATCAATTCGTAGTTCTTCCATACCGATCCCGGCACTACAGCGTCGAGTGCTGCGTGATAACTGGCATTTAAGGCTTTAGCATCGGCAGTGATAGGAATGACGCGTTCCACTTGAGTTGGTTTAGTGTGCGGGTTTGCCGGATCCCACGGGCGTGCTGGTGGTTCATTCACTTTGCAGTCAGTACATTTAGCATCGTAAAAATTATATGCCGACAATGATGCTGACTCACCTTGTGTTGGCGCATTAGCGACATGCTCAAAGGTAGACCAAATCCATTGTGGTTCACCCGTGGTTTTGTGAGCAATGTGAAACCCCACTAACCCGACTTGCTCAAGCGCACAAGCTGGCTTAACCCCGTGTTGCTCTTCGGGATTGTTATAAACTAGCGCGTAAGTTGTATAGTAATTCGTCGAATCAAACTTGCCGCCCATTTTTATCCATGAGGCTTTAAGCATAATAGAACCTACCTGCCCGGTTTTACTGTCGCTCGCGGTAAAGTCGACATCGGCATTAAACTGTTTCTGTCCTTTTTTGCTGTAAAGGTTATTGTCCAAAATAAAATTGAACATAGTTTCATTGGTTAATATTTCATAACGGGTATAAAGCCCGTTTTGGTCAATCAATGGACCCGTTGTAAAAGGCTCACCGCTTTCATCCAACACATTCGGGGTCTTCCCTACTTGCGTTAAATAAATAGTCCCTTCAGGAATGGACTTTGGATCAATACTTTTGCAAACATCCGGCACATTATTGGACTGATCCCACCCAGGTGGTTTTACGCCATCGGGTAAAAAAATCTCCCGGCTTTCCTTCCAATGCAGCCACACGACTGGCTGGTTAGTTTTTTGCCCAATGGTAGACATAGTATTGGGTGTGCCATCGGCATTTGCTGGCCAGTTAAGTGCAATAAACGATTGCCAAGAAAAATCATCAAAATCATGTTGCAGGCTTTCGAGTGAGAACGGGGGTTTTGCTGTAATTTCCAGCGGCATAACAGGGCTTAACGTGGGTAGCGTTATAGCTGCTTTTGTCTCTACTGGTGCTTCTGCATACACAGCAGCACTCATACACAAAAAAAGCGCTCTATAGCTAAAAATTTTGATAGACATGAAATTAACTCTCCTTGTTATTGGGACTTATTCAATGCTTAAAACGTTTACAACTCCACTTTCTTTAACGACTTAAAATCAGGGCTTTCACAACACCCGCCACTGCAGACATGGTGTCACAATACAAATAGCGTACAAGACTTGACCTCAACCAAATCCAAATAAATAGTTTTGGATATTAAAATTGAAGTTTGCTGTTTTGATCGCAGTCTCTGGCTTACTGAGCAGGTCTGAACAGATTGATTGATACGGATAAATATTAACGTCTTTCATTGAAATTCCTTTTCATGATTGCGTTTTATCACGATACCTTGAGCCTAGATAATCCATTGAGGATCGCCTCAAATGAAACCTAGTTATCTCAGTGGAAGGGTTAAACACTCCTGTGTTCCCGTAGTGAAAATAATTCTATTCTGCAGAAAGAAAAGTAACCTTCTGAAAATGTTCCATGTTAAAAGATTGTTTACGTTTCACTTATTGTCAAGCGTGAGGCAGGAGGTTTATTTTATTTGCAAAAAAGCTCGCCGCACGACACAGCGGTAACAGCATAATGTGATATCAAGAGTTCAACATTGCTCTGAAGTCTGCAAGGACCAAGCGTGGACAGGAACTAACTAAGCGATCGTAAAATCGGTCGCAACCACGTGCGGCCTATTCTTATTTAGTAGCCATTGATTCAACAATATCTGTTAACGTTTGGAAGATTTCGACTCATTTTCATCATTAGATTCTGTAAAGAGTCACTCAGCATCTGATTATATGGCCTTGCTAATGACTTTATAAACACTTTGACTGAAACAGAACACAACTTGTTCTTACTGTTGAAACAGGAAATCTATTTTCTTGTACTGACGAAAACTCTAAGATTAAAAATGATGCCATTTGGGCATGCTTTGACCTACTTAGGTAGCCCTGTGAAATATGATCATATCGTTCCACTTGCTTCCCACAATTGAGCCGCAGTGTACCTTCACAAACTTGTTATTCACCGATGTTTGTGCCCATAACCAATACATTTATACCTTTATAATTCACTTGTTCTATAGGCTTAAACCCATGAGGTAAGTACAAACCTCCAGTTAAATCTTCTGTTTGAAGATATAATTTTTTCACACCTATTTTATGTGCTAGCGATATTATCTCTTTCACAAGTTTTGAGGCGACACCCTGTCCCCTAGCCTGCTGAGTGACGTAAACACCACCAAGCCAAAATTCAAATTCTGGGTATATGTCCATTTCTCGAATTTTTAGCTCTGCTGAACCAGCAAGAACACCATTTACTTTTCCAATGATCAGAATAGGCGCGGTATCTCGATTTATTGATGCAGAGACTTTTTCAACGACTTCCTCCTTGGTATAGCTACCATTGTCTTGGCACCATTCGTTGAAATACCAACTAGCTACCGTGTCTATCGCAGAGGGATTATCGGCAAGTAATGAAATTTCCATATATGTCCTTAGATGTACAACAATTTGATTTTCTTTATGAACAACATCTTACCAACTTAACCTTGTAAGGCAAGCAGCCCACAACCATTGATGTTTGTAGTCAAACTATACTGATATCTATTAATGACTTTATGATGATGTGTACTTTACTGTGGCTTTATTGAAAGTTCGGACTGGCATGACTTCTAGGTTGAAAGTAACCTCATCACATTAGCTTTTTTATAGCCACAACTTTATTCGCCCTACTTGCATTTTAAACTTTAAAACAAGCTTTGGGCATTTTAGAGTTAACCGATTTTAAGCACGCCACGCTTTAATCGCTTCTGTTGCTAAACCAGCTAGCTGTTTTGAAACTTCACGACCTTTGTAAATTGATGTTGTGTCTTTTGCGATTGGAACAGAATAATGAATATCGTGAGCAAGATTATTTAGATACTCGCGGCCACCACCTTCATAATTTTGCAGTTCCTGACCATTGAGCTGGATCATATAGCTATAGCCAAATGCACTCATGTTGCAATTTGCATTCAAGTACAAGCGACCTTCATGCTCCAAAAGGAACCATACTCGGTTTTCAGAATCCATTACTTTCATCGTCATCTCGCATAAGGGGATTTACCCGAACTTATCATAAAACCCAAACCGTAAATGGAAATACGCATCTCAACGGAACTTTTCGGTCAATTGATCTAATAAAGCTTCCATACTCTGCTCGAGGAGATCGAGCACTAGTTCAAAACCCTGTGCGCCGCCATAGTAAGGATCTGGTACTTCCGTTATTTGCGTATCAGCATAGGACAACATTAACTGTAACTTGTGTTGATACTCAACCGGACAACGGCTAAGCAGATCTGCCAAATTGGCATTATCCGCAGCTAGAATTAAATCAAAATGCTCAAAATCAGCATTCACCACCTGCCGCGCCCGCATGCCCTCGAAACTAAAACCCCGCTTTTTACCAGCCTCAATAGCGCGGCTATCGGGCTTATCCCCTTGGTGATAACCAATAGTACCCGCCGAATCCACCTCAATATTAAGCCTGCGCTCAGCAATCTTAAAACGACAAACCGCCTCTGCCGTCGGTGAGCGACAAATATTACCCATACAAACCATCAATATTCGCCGTACACTTTGATTTTTTAACATGAATACCTCATAGCTTAGTATTATCAATAATTTATCTAATGTGCTTAAATCTAGATGTAAACTTAATATGATAAGCAGCTTAATACATTAATTATTTACCTATAAATACAACATGTTAAACCTATAAATACAAAATACTCTTACGCCAAACCATTATCAAAAATAAAATGCGCGCTACGATCCGAAAGTTAAGGGTGTAACCTCAGCTAAAATATTCCCCTTGAGCCATATACATACCAAGCACGCACAAAATTTAACTAACCCGTAAAATATACGATAAACAGCACAGAAACAAATTAGCCTCCTTGCTAAGGATTTTTTATCGACTAGGTTTATATGTCAGAGTACGGTTTAAAATAAAACTGAATGTTCACCGCATACTCGCTCAAATAAAAAATACACCACAAAGTACAAGAAGAGGAAAAGTAAAATGGATTTTATTGAACGAATCGATGTTCTATCAAAACGCATCCCTCAAATTGCTAATAGCCTTCAAACTGAGGAAGCGACTAAGAATGCCTTAGTCATGCCATTTTTGCATACAGTTCTAGGATATGATGTTTTTAATCCTAGCGAAGTTGTCCCAGAATTTACGGCAGATACTATAGGTAAAAAAGGTGAGAAAGTTGACTACGCATTAATTAAGGAAGGTGAAGTGCAAATCCTTATTGAATGCAAAAAGTACAATGAAAAGCTGTCCATAAAGCATGCGTCACAACTATTTCGTTATTTTTCTGTCACAAACGCACGCTTAGCTATTCTTACAAACGGTACTGAATATCAATTTTATACCGATCTTGATGCTCCTAACAAAATGGATGAAAAACCATTTCTGATCTTAGATCTTGAAAATATTGATGAACACTTAATTCCTGAAGTTAAAAAGCTGACTAAAAACTCGTTCGACGTGAACTCAATAGTCAGCGCGGCAGGAGAACTAAAATACTTGAGTCAGATAAAACGTATTATTAGTGAGCAATTTAAAGAACCTGAAGAAGAGTTTATTCGCTTTTTTGCCTCAAGGGCTTATGATGGGGTTCTTACACCTAAAGTAAAACATCAATTTGCTGAAATTACTCATAAAGCACTAAGACAATTTCTCAACGACAGCATTAATGAACGTTTAAAATCCGCTATTGGCAATGATAAACCAACTGATGAAAACAAAAATTTAATCGATACCCCAATCCCATCCAATGATGAAAAAATTAAAGTAGTTACTACTGAAGAAGAAATTGACGGTTTCAATGTGATAAAAGCTATATTGAGGCAAAAAATAGAAGTTAATCGAATCATCGCAAGGGATACCCAAAGTTACTTTGGCATACTATTGGATGATAATAACCGAAAACCCTTATGCCGCTTACACTTCAATGCTAAACAAAAGTATCTAGGATTGGTGGATGAAAATAAAAATGAAACTCGTCATCCTATTAACTCTGTAGATGATATTTTTAATTTCAGTGAACAACTATTATCGACAGTCGCCTATTACGAATAATACTATCAAAATATCAATTGCGCATTACTCAGCGTAAAGACTTATGCGCAATTTGATTTACTAGGAACGGCTACTCAGTTCTGAAGAATCCCCTGATGATTTACAAATAAATCATCAAATTAGGGTGGAAGCGCATCTTGTTGCATGATCAAATGGTTTCGCCAAAAACTACACTTGGACAACAAGATGCGCGAAGCCAATATCCTACAACATTCTTTACACCAATACTGCCCAGAACTTCACCTAAAACGATTAAACAGCTTGATGCTGGCCTCTAAGGCACTGATTGAATGTAAGACACTGACCTTGACTGAGTTAGGTCGAAATT